>NZ_JBQIQO010000026.1:0-34763 GCF_056799795.1 Rikenella sp. | reverse complement strand
GTTTTGACAAGATTTCCCAAGGCGCGCGAACAAAGAGCGGTGCGAGGAATTGGGCCGAGGCTGCCGTAGCGAAACGCAAGTTTCGCCCGTCCACGGGACGTGGGGCCCGGCCGGCCCGAGGCCAGTCTTTTCCCGTAGCCAAAACCGCGCGCCGCCGCCTAAAGGAGCGATTCAACTATTTCGGCTTACTGCCGAAATAGAATGAGTCGCGCAGGCGCGCGAATAAAGTTCTCCCGCGCGCGACTGCTGGAGTAGGAAATCATTCAAACGCGTGTTTCGCGTTTGAATAAGATTTCCGCCAGCGCGCGGCCAGAGAACAGGGGTAGAGGCGGCCAGTGGAAATGCGTAAGCATTTCCTGTTCACGAGACGTGGGGCCCGCGCGGCCCGAGCGCAGTCCCCTCTAACTAAACCGCGCGCCGTCGCCTTAAAAGGGAAATCGTCAAAACTCGCTTGCGTGTTTTGACAAGATTTCCCAAGGCGCGCGAACGAAGAACGGGGGTAGAGGCGCCAATAAAACATCCCAAGCGCGCGCCGCCGAAGCCCGACCTAAGCGGGCAATATCCAGGGGCCGAACGGGACTTGGTCTGACTTTACGCGGGACGCCGATGTGCCCTTGAACGGCACCTTCCCGTACTATTCGGACGGCGTAGCGGGCGAAAAATATGGTGCAGGTAACTACAAAGCCACCAACGGTCGTCTCTACAAGGTAAGCACCTCTGGCGCGGGAACCCCGCTCGCCTGGTACCCCGTCCCGGGCAGCCGCGGCTGCGGCGAGGGAGCGTTCTGGAACGTCGGTCGCAACGGTTACATCTGGGCTTCCACGTTCGACGGGACTAATGGCATGCACTTGCATTTCCACGTGACGTGGCTCGGTCCCGGCAACGCGAGCTACCGCGCCTATGGTTTTCCGTTGCGTTGCCTCGCGCAGAAAAAACGCAGATATGGCCTGTTCATCCAAAACAGCGTTCCATGAAAAAGAAAAATAGTTTGAAAACAGATAAAATCATCGTGGCCGGCCCGTGCAGCGCCGAGAGCCGCGAACAGGTGTTGCGCACCGCCGCAGAGCTGGCGGAGCATGGTATCGCCGCCTATCGGGCCGGGTTGTGGAAACCCAGAACCCGGCCCGGCGGTTTCGAAGGCGTCGGCCAAGAGGGGATCGAATGGCTGGCCGAAGTGCGACACACATACGGCATGCGGGTGGCGACCGAACTGCCCGGTGCCGCTTTCGTAGAGCCCCTGTTGCGCAGCGGAATCGACATCCTTTGGATCGGCGCGCGTACCGTCACCAGTCCGTTCGATATGCGACAGATCGCCGATGCCTTGCGCGGCTGTGCCGTCGATCTGTACGTCAAAAACCCCATCGCACCCGATGCCGCCTTGTGGCTCGGCGCTGTCGAACGGCTCGAAATGGCTGGTATACAGGGCCGAATAGTCGCCATCCATCGCGGATTCCGTACCGGTCGCGAAGACATTTTCCGGAACGAACCGTTGTGGCGAATCCCTTTGTGGCTTCGCGAACAGCGTCCTGAATTGCCCATCGTGTGCGACCCCAGCCACATTGCCGGTCGGGCCGATCTGGTGCCCGTAGTCGCTCGCACTGCTATGACGCTGGGGCTCGACGGGCTGTTCGTCGAATCCCACTGCGAGCCGAACTGCGCGCTGACCGACGCGGCCCAGCAGCTGACCCCGGAAGAGACGGGGCGGCTGCTCCGTGAACTCGAACTCGGGTCGACTCGATAAATTATTGTGTATGAAAAAGATACTTCGAATACTCTGTTCCTATCCGGCCATGGCCGTTTTGCTCGGGGTGTATGCCGTGGTGCTGGCCGTCGCCACTTTCGTCGAGAATCGTTACGGGACGCCCGTCGCGCAACGGTGGATCTATCACCATCCGGTTTTTTATCTCCTGCAACTGTTGCTGGCGGTCAATTTTATCGGAATCGCGATCCGGCAACGCTGGGTGCAGCAACGGAAATGGGCCGTGCTGTGCTTTCATGCCGCTTTTGTCGTGATTCTGTTGGGCGCATTCGTCACCCGGCTGACCGGACGCGAAGGGGTGATGCACATTCGCGAAGGGGAACGCTCCGCCGAGCTGCTCGATCCGACGAATCCGAGCCGCGTGGTCGAGACCCTGCCTTTCAGCGTCGAACTCCGCGATTTCCGCCTCGTGCGCTATCCGGGCTCCCACAGCCCTTCGTCGTTCGAAAGCGACGTCGTCGTCCGGCAGTCCGGACGGCCCGAGCGCGCGGCCAATATCTACATGAACAACGTGCTGCACATAGGGCCTTACCGGCTCTATCAGTCCAGTTACGACCCCGACGAACGCGGAACGGTGCTGATCGTGAACCGTGACCGGATCGGAACCTGGATCACCTACGGCGGGTATATCCTCCTGATCGGCGGCATGGTCGTGGCCTTGTTCGGGCGTCGTTCCCGGTTCCGCACCCTCGGGCGGATGCTGAAACAGACCGCCATACCGATCGTCGGGCTGATGATGTTCGCGCTCGCTTCCTCGCCGGTTCGGGCGCAGGAGCGGGTCGATACGATGACCGTTTCGCAGTTGGAGGAGCAGAGCCGGCGCCAGATGGAGCGTATCGAGCGGGAACGTCCGGTCGGCGGGGCGGAGGAGTCGGCGGAACGGCGCACGACGGTGGATCGTCGGCGCGAGAAGAAGATGGCGCCGGTGTATGCGGTCGAATATGCCGTGTCGCCCCGGACGGCGCAGGCGTTCGGACGCCTGATGGTGCAGAGTGGGACGGGACGTATCCAACCGGTGGATACCTATGCTGCCGAGATCTGGCGGAAGATATCGCGCGACAAGCGATACGGGGAGCTGAATGCCGACCAGGTGCTGTTGGGGCTTCTGACCCAGCCGCAGATATGGAGTCGGGTGCCGATGATCGACGTGGGGAGCGAAGCGCTTCTGCGGCAGACCGGCATCGACGAGGAGCAGGCGGCCAAGGGGCGGTTGGCCTTTATTGATGTGCTGGACGACGAGGGCAACTACATTTTTGTGGACGAAATCGAACGCGTTTATGCCAAACCGGTGCGCGAACGGAACAAGTACGACAAAGAGTTGCTCAAACTGGACGAGAAGATCAATATCCTGAACGCGTTGTTTGCCGGTCGGATGGTGGCGATCTTTCCTTCGGCCTCGGTTTCGACGGACGGGGCGTGGTATGCGCCGGGCGACGACTTGAGCGCGTTTCGTGACCGCGATTCGATGTTCGTCAGCCGGATTTTCCCGTGGTTCGCCACCGAGGCGGTGCGGTCGGCTGAGACGGGCGACTGGACGACGCCGGACGAGATTGTCGGTATGATAGCTACGTACCAGGAGAAAAAGGCGGCTACGCTGGATATCTCTCCGCGTCGGATCGAGGCCGAAATGCTCTACAATCGACTCGATCTGTTCAAGTGGGCGGGTTTCGGGTATATGGGATTCGGTCTTGCGCTGATGCTGATTTCGATGCTCGGTTGGGCTCGGCCGTCGAAGGGGTGGCGCGTGGCGGGAGGCGTGGTGGTCGGGATTATCGGGCTTCTTTTTCTCGCCCAGACGGCGGGAGTGGGGCTCCGGTGGTATATTGCGGGTCGTCCGCCGGTTTCGAATGCCTACGAGTCGATGATTTTCGTGTCGTGGGCGACGGCGATCGCGGGATTGGCGTTCGGTCGGCGGTCGGGAATCACGCTGGCGGCGGCGACTTTTCTGTCGGGCGTGCTGATGTTCGTTTCGACGCTCAACTGGATGGATCCCGAGATTACGCCGCTGGTTCCGGTGCTGAAATCGCCTTGGCTGCTGATCCATGTGGCAGCGATTACGGGGAGTTACGGATTTTTCGGTATCGGATTCCTGCTGGGGCTGGTTTCGCTGACGGCGATGGCGTGCCGGACGGAGCGCAATGCGGCGGTGGTCGATCTTCAGGTGCGTCGACTGACGGCGATCAACGAGATGAGTCTCATTGTCGGTCTGGTGTTGTTGACGGCGGGGACGTTCCTGGGAGCGGTATGGGCCAATGAGTCTTGGGGACGTTACTGGGGATGGGATCCGAAGGAGACGTGGGCTTTGATTACGATGATGGTTTATGCGTTCATCCTGCATGCCCGGTTGGTGCCGGGGCTGCGACGAGGGGGCGTCTATCTTTTCAATGTGATGAGCATTATGGGGTTGGGTGCGGTGCTGATGACCTTTTTCGGGGTGAACTATTACTTGAGCGGGATGCACTCTTATGGGGGTGATTCGGCTCCTCCGGCGTTGTATATTATTTGGGTAGTTTACGGGCTGGCGACGGTCGTTGCGCTGTTGGCGTGGCGGAAACGCGTTGAGCATTGATATCTCTCGTATACGGCTTGCGGACAGGGAGTTAGGGTGAGTCTGCCGCGTTGGTTAAGGCCGCCGACAGCTTTAGGATGCGAAGCATCCGTCTAAAGTTTCTTTGGTTCTTTCTGTGAACAGAAAGAACAGTTCCAGCCGGGACAGAGCTCGACCCGCGCGCGACTGCTGGAAAAGGAAATCATTCAAACGCGTGTTTCGCGTTTGAATAAGATTTCCGCCAGCGCGCGGACAGAGAATAGGGGTAGAGGCTGCCAGTTGAAATGCGCCAGCATTTCCCGTCCACGGGACGTGGGGCCCGCGCGGCCCGAGCGCAGTACCCTCAAACTAAATCGCGCGCCCCACCTAAAGAAGCGATTCAACTATTTCGGCTTACCGCCGAAATAGAATGAACCGCGCAGGCGCGCGAAAAAGCGGCGGAGCGAAAGCGGAGCCGCAGTGAGGCTGACACAGGGCCGAGAATTGGGGCGAGCTTTGGGCTGTGTCTGTTCTTCGGGCGCGAAAACCGGTCACGGTTTTCGCGCTGCGCTGGGCCGAGCATGGGGCTGGGCTTTGTGTGGTGGCTTGGGTTGAACCGTTGGCCAAACTCAGGCTAAGAGCGAATAGCTAATTTCCCGTGCCAACGGTCGGCCCGCAGCCCCCCGGATGCGGAGGGGACGCACAGCGTCTTTTACTGGCCGCCTCGACCTTAATATTCGTTCTCCGCAGGCTGCGGCCGAAAACAAATAGGCTGTGCTTTTGCGACCCTAGAGGGTCGCGCGGGCCGCAGCCTCCCCTCGGGCGGCCCGCAATCCGCCGCTCCGCGTCGAGAGTTGCCGTTCCTCCCGGGCGTCCGGGCAAAGTCGAATTAATATAGGATAGAGGTTGTTGGATTATTTATAGACCCGGCCAATTTTCGAGTGCCGAGCGTCCCTGTTTATTCCGAGAGGCAACGCAACTGAAGACCGGTAGCCCGATGTGTGGTTCCGTTGGGGTTTAAATGTAAGGCGAAAAAGTTTAAAAAGATACCGGAAGTTGTCATGGCGTTGACAGACCAATTGGAACCATGATTTCCGACGAGCATCGGATCGCCCCATATTCCGTAATCGCCTGCGTCGCGGAAGCCCGGGGCGGTGCCGCTCGGCACGCGAACCGGGCAGCCTCTACTCTAAATTTTTCCCGAGAGCGTTTTCCTGTTTATTCCGAGAGGCAACGCAACTGAAGAGCATAGGCGCGGCTGTCGATGTGAACAGGATCGAGCATGCCGCATTCTAAGGCCAAATACATGCCCCGAATCGAACTGACCGTGGACGACCAGCTGTAACCGTTGCCGCCGACGGCCCACAACTCACCCGTACTCCGAGTGCGGTAGCCCGGGGCTAAATTTGTGGAAACCGGCCTCAGAATCGGAGGTAAAAGTCCTTTGTCAGAGAGCGATATGCCTCTGTGAAATGTCCCTCCCCGTCTTCGATGCAAAGCTTCTCCCGAACGATTGCCTCCGGCTTCGGCCGCCGGAACGAAAACTCGATCGCCATCCGCTTCACCGGCTTGTGCGGCGTACCCCGCACCTCAAGCATCCGATGCGCATACAACCCCCGTGCCGCAGCCTTCGCCACGAAGATCCCCGCCTCGTGGTACGGGAAAATCGCAGCGAACCGTCCGTTCTCACCCTCCAGCAGTCCCGATACCGCATCGATCAACTCGTCGTACGGCAACGCCTCCGCATGCCTTGCCGCCACCCTCGCCGCCGTCGGCTGCGTGGCTGCCGCCGAGTGGTCGAAACCCCGGCGGAAATCAGTGCCAGCCATAAAATAAGGTGGATTCGAGACGATCAGATCGTATTTCGCCTCCCGATAGTTAGTCGCATAAGACTGAATAGCAGCATCGTATGCTCGCAAATGAGCCGCCCACGGAGAAGTTGCGAAATTGGCCTCCGCTTCGCGAGCAGCCTCCGAATCGACCTCAACCGCATCGATGACAGGCGGTTCCGCCTCCGCCGCAGTCCGTTGCGCTAACATCAACGCAATCACCCCCGTTCCCGTCCCGACGTCGAGCACCCGCCGCAAAGCACCCTCCAACGAGACCCACGCGCCGAGCAGCACCCCGTCCGTGCCCACCTTCATTGCCGCCCGCTCCTGCGTCACCGCGAACTGTTTGAATCGAAACGCGTTGGATTTCTGCATAATCGTGGAAATCAGTCGATTCGCCTAATCTGAGCCCCCAGCGCATTGAGTCGCCCGTCGATGTCCTGATACCCGCGGTCGATCTGGTCGATGTTCTGGATCACGCTTTTTCCCTGCGCGCTCATCGCCGCAATCAACAAAGCCACCCCTGCCCGGATATCCGGCGAGGTCATCGTCGTTCCCCGCAGCCGAATCGCATGGTCGTGCCCGATCACCGTCGCCCGGTGCGGGTCGCAAAGGATGATCTGCGCCCCCATGTCGATCAGTTTGTCGACAAAGAACAGCCGGCTTTCGAACATCTTCTGATGGATCAGCACCGACCCCTTGGCCTGCGTCGCCACCACGAGGAACACGCTCAGCAAGTCCGGCGTCAGCCCCGGCCACGGCGCATCCGCGATGGTCATGATCGAACCGTCGATAAAGCTCTCTATTTCGTAGTGCTCCTGTTTCGGGATATAGATGTCGTCGCCCCGCTGTTCGAACCGGATGCCCATCCGGGCGAACTGCTGCGGAATAATCCCCAGGTCGTCGTACGACACGTTCTGAATGGTCAGTTCTGAATGGGTCATGGCCGCCATCCCGATGAAACTCCCTACCTCGATCATGTCCGGCAGCATCGTATGTTCTGTCCCTCCCAGCGCATCGACCCCCTCGATCGTCAGCCGGTTCGAGGCGATGCCGCTGATGTGAGCCCCCATCCGCACCAGCATGCGGCAGAGTTGTTGCAAGTACGGCTCGCACGCCGCGTTATAGATGGTCGTCGTCCCCTGCGCCAGCACAGCCGCCATCACGATATTGGCCGTCCCCGTCACCGACGCCTCGTCCAGCAGCATATAGGCTCCCCGCAGCCGATGATCCGGCCCCGGAGCCCGCACGGTATAGAATTTCCGGTCGGTGTCGCAGTCGAACTCGGCGCCTAATTTTTGGAACCCGATGAAATGGGTGTCCAGCCTCCTGCGTCCGATCTTGTCGCCTCCCGGCCGCGGCATGTAAGCCCGTCCGAACCGGGCCAGCAGCGGCCCGGTGATCATCACCGAACCTCGCAGCCGCGAAGCGGCCCGCCGGAATTCGTCGGTCTGGAGGTAATCGAGGTCGATGTGCTCGGCCCGGAAGCGATAGGCGCCCCGTTCCAGCCGCGTCACCTCGACCCCCATGGCACGCAGCAGGTCGATGAGTTGCAGCACGTCGATAATCTCCGGCACGTTCCGGACGGTGACCTCTTCCGGCGTCAGCAGCACGGCGCAAAGGATCTCCAGAGCTTCGTTTTTCGCTCCCTGAGGCTCGATCGAGCCGCTCAGCGGGCAGCCGCCCGTCACTTCGAATGTGGCCATATTCCTCGATTCTTGGTTTTGATGTGTCTAAAGTAATGAATTTTTCGGAAAGTCCGTCGGTTTCCGACCGGATTTAGAGGCGTGCCCGCCGTCGGAACTCGGCCAGTGCGACGGCTGTGGCCATCGCTACGTTGAGCGACTCGGAGGTCTCTCCGGCCGCCGTGGCCGGGAATGGCGGAATGTAGAGCTTTTGGGTGACCTGTGCCGCCACGGCGGCCGAAATCCCCCGCCCTTCGTTTCCCATCACGAGCAGCCCGGGGGCGTCTCCCTCTTGGGGCAGATCGCAGCGGTAGATGTCGTCGCCCTCCAGAAACGTGCCGTAAACGGGTACTCCCGCCCGGGCCGCTTCACAGAGCAACGGTTCGAGCGGCCCGTAGTGCATCCGCACGCGGAATATCGCTCCCATGGTGGCTTGCACGACTTTCGGATTCCAGCAGTCGGCGGTGCCGGGCGAGGCATAGACTGTCCGCACGCCGAACCAGTCGGCGAGGCGCAGGATCGTCCCTACGTTCCCCGGATCCTGCACGTCGTCCAGCACCAAGGCGAGTCCTTGCGGCATCCGGGAGTTCTTTGCGGCATTCCGGTCGGCAGGTATCTCGGCCACGGCGAGCACGGGGGTAGGGGTGCGCAGAAACGAAATCCGCCCCATCTCGGCAGTCGAAAGCTGCTCACCGACGCGGTAGAGGGATTGCACGGCAAAGCCGGATGCGAGCAGCTCGCGGACCATCTTTTCGCCTTCGACGACGAATGCTCTTTCTTCCTCGCGTCCGGCTTTGTCGCCGAGCGATCGTATCCGTTTGATTTCTGCTTTTGTTAACATCTTTTTTAATCGTTCGTTTCCTGTGTCTACCCTGCTGGAACCGTACCTTTCTTGAAAGAAAGGTACCCAAAGAACTTTTGCAGAGGTCGTCCCACGGGGACGACCACGGGTTTTCTCCGCCTTGTTTCGTTGGGCTGTGATTTTCCTGGTGGGCGCGCTTAAAGGTAGTTCGCCACATAATAGCGCGCCACACCGAAAATCTAGCCCAACCATTCGGGCAGACACGGCCAGAGCATCCCGCAGGGATGCGCTCTAAAGTTTTTCTGGTTCTCTTTGTTCACAAAGAGAACAGTACCCTCCTGGACAAAGACACGAAAAACGAATGAATAGAAAGTATATGGAACAAAAATAGGTAAATTCAGTGGAAAAGCCCGGTTTGTTTCGGAAAAAGCGTTATCTTTGTATTTCAGAAACTAAATTCTGAATTGACATGCTGAAAAGTACGCCCGCCCGCCTGATTTTGGAGGATGGTACGCAATTCGACGGCTTCTCGTTCGGTGCAGATCGGTCTGTATCGGGGGAAGTCGTTTTTTCTACCGCCATGACCGGGTATCCGGAGAGTTTGACCGACCCGTCGTATTCGGGACAGATTCTGGTGCTCACCTATCCGTTGATCGGGAACTACGGCGTGCCGGACACTTCGGTTTTAGACGAAGCCACAGGTTTGCCCAAATTCTTCGAATCCGACCGGATACACATCAAGGGGCTCGTTATCAGCGACTACTCGTTTCAGCATAGCCATTGGAACGCCATCAAAAGTTTGTCCGACTGGCTTAAGGAGAATGAGGTGCCGGGGATCTTCGGCGTCGATACCAGAGAAATCACGAAAATCATACGCGAACGGGGGGTGATGCTGGGGAAATTGGTGCAGGAGACCGATTACGCATCGGCAGATGCTATGCCGTTCCATAACCCGAACGCCGAGAATTTGGTGGCGGCGGTCTCGTGCAAGGATACCATCACCTATACCAATCCGGAGGCGAAGCGACGGATCGTGCTGGTGGACTGCGGGTGTAAGTACAACATCATCCGGTGCTTGTATACACGGAATGCCACTGTTGTTCGGGTGCCGTGGGACTACGATTTCAGCACCTTGGACTACGACGGGGTGATGCTCAGTAATGGGCCGGGCGATCCGGCGCTGTGCGGGGTCACGATCGAAAATATCAAGCGGGCTATGACACAGAAGCCCAATCGGCCGATCTTCGGGATTTGCCTCGGGAACCAGCTCTTGAGCTGGGCCGCGGGGGCGACCACTTATAAGTTGAAATATGGACACCGGTCGCACAACCAGCCGGCGTTGGAAGTGGGAACCGATCGGGCCGTGATCACCTCTCAGAATCACGGGTATGCTGTCGATCCGACGGGGTTGGGAGAGGGTTGGGAACCCTACTTCGTCAACCTCAACGACAACACCATCGAGGGGATCAGACACCGGACTCTGCCCTTCTTCAGCGTGCAGTTCCACCCGGAGGCCACCAGCGGGCCGGTGGATACCGAGTACCTTTTCGACCGTTTCATCGAGTTAATCGACCAATACAAGAACAAATAGAGTCATGGCAGACAACAGCATAAAAAAAGTCGTCCTCCTGGGTTCGGGGGCATTGAAGATCGGCGAAGCGGGCGAGTTCGACTACTCGGGCTCCCAGGCCCTCAAGGCGCTCAAGGAGGAGGGGATCGAAACCATTCTGATCAACCCGAATATCGCCACGGTGCAGACCAGCGATGGGATTGCGGACAAGGTCTATTTTCTGCCGGTGACGCCGGATTTCGTCGAGGACGTGATTGCCAAGGAGCGGCCGGAAGGGATTCTGCTCGCGTTCGGGGGACAGACCGCTCTGAACTGCGGCGTGCAGCTCTATAAGCGGGGGATCTTGGAGAAATATAACGTGCGGGTGCTCGGGACGCCGGTGCAGGCGATCATGGATACCGAGGATCGGGATCTGTTTGTCCGTAAATTGGACGAAATCGACGTAAAAACCATTAAGAGCGAGGCGGTTACCACGGTGGCGGATGCCAAGCGGGTGGCGAACGAACTGGGGTATCCGGTGATTATTCGCGCCGCTTATACCTTGGGGGGGCTGGGCTCGGGTTTTTGCGATACGGATGCGGAGCTGGAACAGCTGGCGGCAAAGGCGTTCACCTACTCGCCGCAGATTCTGGTCGAAAAGTCGCTCAAGGGCTGGAAAGAGGTCGAATACGAGGTGGTGCGGGACAAGTACGACAACTGTATTACGGTTTGTAATATGGAGAACTTCGACCCGCTGGGGATTCACACGGGCGAGTCGATCGTCGTGGCGCCGAGCCAGACGTTGACCAATGCGGAGTACCATAAGCTGCGGCAGATTGCGATTCGGATTATCCGCCACGTGGGGATTGTGGGGGAATGCAACGTGCAATACGCCTTGGATCCGAACTCCGAGGACTACCGCGTGATCGAGGTCAATGCACGGCTTTCGAGGTCTTCTGCGCTGGCGTCGAAGGCGACGGGCTATCCGCTGGCCTTTGTGGCGGCGAAGCTGGGGTTGGGGTATGGATTGCATGAACTGAAGAACTCGGTCACGAAATCTACCACGGCTTGTTTCGAGCCGGCGCTGGACTACATCGTATGTAAGATTCCGCGTTGGGACTTGAGCAAGTTCAAGGGGGTTAGTCGTGAGTTGGGCTCTTCGATGAAGTCGGTGGGCGAGGTGATGGCTATCGGGCGGAACTTCGAAGAGGCGATACAGAAGGGGCTGCGGATGATTGGGCAGGGTATGCACGGTTTCGTGGCCAATAAGGAGATGGCCGTCGAGGATATCGACCGGGAGCTCCAGAAACCGACCGATAAACGGATATTCATTATCGCTCAGGCGTTTAAGCACGGGTATAGTGTCGAACGGATTCACGAACTGACCAAGATCGACAACTGGTTCTTGCGGAAGCTGGAGGGGATTATCGCGCTGGAACACGAGATGGGGAATTTCCGGACGCTGGAGGCGATGCCGGACGCCTTGTTGAGGGAGGCCAAGTGCAAAGGGTTCTCGGACTTTCAGATCGCCCGGACGGTGCTCCAGAACGACGACCTGAAGATGGAGGAGGGGCTGCTCAAGGTGCGGGCCTATCGGAAGGCCAAGGGGATTGTGCCGGTGGTCAAACAGATCGATACCCTGGCGGCGGAGTATCCGGCCCAGACCAACTACCTCTACCTGACTTACAACGGGACGGCGCACGACATCGATTTTGCGCACGATGATAAATCGGTCATCGTACTGGGGTCGGGGGCCTATCGGATCGGCTCTTCCGTGGAGTTCGACTGGTGTTCGGTGAGCGCCATCAACACCATTCGGGAGAACGGGCTGCGGTCGGTGATGATCAACTACAACCCGGAGACGGTTTCGACCGACTACGACATGTGCGACCGCTTGTACTTCGACGAGTTGACCTTGGAGCGGGTGTTGGACGTGACCGATCTGGAGATGCCGCGCGGGGTGATCGTGTCGGTGGGGGGACAGATTCCCAACAACCTCGCGATGCGGCTGTATCAGGAGAACGTGCCGATTCTGGGGACAGCGGCTACGAATATCGACCGGGCGGAAGACCGGCACAAGTTCAGCGAGATGTGCGACCAGCTGGGGATTGACCAGCCGCGGTGGAAGGAGTTGACGAGTATGGACGAGATTTACGGGTTTGCGGACGAGGTGGGGTTCCCGCTTTTGATTCGGCCCTCGTATGTCTTGTCGGGGGCGGCGATGAACGTCGTCTCCAATAAGGAGGAGTTGGAACACTACCTGACGCTGGCGACCAATGTGTCGAAACAGTATCCGGTGGTGGTGACCGAGTTCGTGAATAATGCCAAGGAGATCGAAATCGACGCGGTGGCGAAGGACGGCGAGGTGTTGATCTATGCCATTTCGGAACACGTCGAGTTCGCCGGGGTGCACTCGGGGGACGCTACGATCGTTTTCCCGGCCCAGAAACTCTATATCGAGACGGTGCGGCGCATCAAGAAGATCGCGCGCCAGATTGCCAAGGCGCTCGAAATCAGCGGGCCGTTCAACATGCAGCTTTTGGCGAAGAACAACGACATCAAGGTGATCGAGTGTAATTTGCGGGCTTCGCGGAGCTTCCCGTTCGTTTCCAAGGTGTTGAAGGTGAATTTCATCGACATCGCCACGCGGGTGATGCTGGGGCTCGATCCGAAGGTGCCGCACAAGTCGGCGTTCGAGTTGGATTATGTGGGGATCAAGGCACCGCAGTTCAGCTTCAGCCGGTTGCAGAAGGCGGATCCGGTGTTGGGCGTCGAGATGGCGTCGACGGGCGAAGTAGGTTGTATCGGCGAGGATTACTATGAGGCGATCTTGAAGTCGATGCTTTCGGTGGGGTATTCGATCCCGAAGAGCAGCGTGCTGTTGTCGACGGGCGACGCGAAGTCGAAGACTCTGACGCTCGATGCGGCCAAGGCGTTGCAGGAGCGCGGATACACGATTTACGCCACGAAAGGGACGGCGAACTTCCTGTCGGAGAATGGGGTACGGGCGACGGTGGTCGGTTGGCCGGATCAGGATGCGTCGATTACCGGAGTGCCGAACGTACTCGACTTTATCAAGGAGCACCGGATCGACTGCGTGGTCAATATCCCGAAGAATTTTACCAAGGACGAGCTGAATAACGACTATACGATTCGTCGGTCGGCCATCGACTTCAATATTCCGCTGATAACCAATGCCCGGTTGGCGAACGACTTTATCGTCGCTTTTTGTCGTCGGGGTCGCGGCGATCTGAAGATCAAGGCTTGGAACGAGTATAAGTAGGCGGAGGGAACAGGGGGAGGCTGCCTTTTGCCCACTGCGGGCCCGCGGGGCCCGGCCGGCCTGAGGCCAGTACCCTCCTGTAGCCAAAGATGCGTGAAAGAACTCCCGCGCGCGATTGCTGGAAAAGGAAATCATTCAAACGCGTGATTCGCGTTTGAATAAGATTTCCGCCTGCGCGCGGATGAAAATAGGGGTTAGAGGCTGCCAGTGGAAATGCGCAAGCATTTCCCGTCCACGGGACGCGGGGCCTGCCCGGCCTGAGGGCAGTACCCTCAAACTAAAACGCGCGCCCGGCCTAAAGAAGCGATTCAGTTATTTCGGCGGTGAGCCGAAATAACTGAATCGCGCAGGCGCGCGAATAAAAAACGGAGCGAGGAGTTGGGCCGTTCCTTTCCGTCGCGCAGGCGCGCGGAAATAAGGATGAGCCGAGAAGGTACAAAGTTCTCCCGCGCGCGAACAAAGAACGGGGGAGAGGCGGCCAGTAAAACGCCCAGTGGGCGCGCCCCGGGCTACCGCCCGCGAAGTACGGGCGAGTTGTGGGCCGTCGGCAACAACGGTTACAGCTGGTCGTCCACGATCAGTTCGATTCAGGGCATGTATTTGGCCTTAGAATGCGGCATGCTCGATCCTGTTCACATCGACAGCCGCGCCTATGGTCTTCAGTTGCGTTGCCTCTCGGAATAAACGGGGTGGTTCTCTGACTCCCGCGAACGGTCTTTTTTCACCGAACCACGGGAAACCGAACCGTAAAAAATACGAATATGGATAAAATACGAGTGGGGATCACCCACGGCGATTTCAACGGTATCAGTTACGAAATCATCATCAAAGCATTGCTCGACCCCCGGATTTTCGACCTCTGTACCCCTGTGGTGTACGGGTCGGCCAAGGTGGCCGGGTACTACAAAGCGATGATGCCCGATGCCGAAAATTTCACCTTCAACATCATTACCGATCCTGAGCAGGCCAATGCCAAACGGGCCAATATGATCGTCTGTGTGGACGAAAACGTGAAAATCGACCCCGGACAGCCGACGGTGATTAGCGGGCAGTATGCCATTGCGTCGCTGAATGCTGCGGTGCGGGATTTGAAGGCAGGAAAGATCGATGTGCTCGTGACCTGTCCGATCAACAAGAAAAATACCACCGGCGACGATTTCGGGTTTATCGGACATACCGAATACCTCGCGGCGGAGTTCGGCGATGCCGAACCGTTGATGTTCATGGTGAGCGATACGCTGAAAGTGGGACTCGTGACGATGCACATTCCGTTGGCGCAGGTGCCCGGTGCGGTGACGACGGAGGCGGTGTTGGGGCATATCCGTGCGCTCAAACGCTCGTTGGAACGCGATTTCAATATCGTCGGGCCGAAAATCGCGGTGTTGGGGCTCAATCCGCACGCCGGAGACGACGGGCTGCTCGGAGCGGAGGAACAGGAGGTCATTATTCCGGCGATTCAGTCGGCGAAATACGAAAATATCCTCGCTTTCGGGCCTTTTGCGGCTGATGGGTTTTTCGGCAGCGGGGCTTACCGGAAGTTCGATGCCGTGTTGGCCATGTATCACGACCAGGGACTGGCGCCGTTCAAGGCACTGACGTTTGCCGACGGGGTGAACTTTACGGCCGGTCTGTCGGTGGTGCGGACGTCGCCGGCGCATGGCGTGGGATTCGATATTGCCGGGAAGATGGTGGCCGATGCTGCGCCGATGCGGGCGGCGATTTACCAGGCGATCGACATTTTCCGGAATCGACAGGTGTTCGACGAGGCGGCGGCCGATCCGTTGCAGCATTTCTCGAAAAACGATCGTAATGATCGTGAACGTGGACGCGGTTCGGAGCGGAGCGGGGGACACGGTGGCGGTTCGTCGCGGAGGAGTGAGCGGGAAGCGGATGTGGCGGATATGTTGGAAGAGACGTCGGCGGTAGCTGCTACTGCGGATACGAATGCGGCCCTTGCGGCGGAAGTGTGATGTACGGAGCTTGGCGGGCATCGGTTTGGGCCGAGGCTGCCAGTTGAAATGCGCGAGCATTTCCTGTCCTCGGGACGTAGGGCCCGCGCGGCCCGAGGACAGTACCCTCAAACTAAACCGCGCGCCACGCCTAAAGAGGGAAATCGTCAAAATGCGCTGGCACGTTTTAACAAGATTTCCCCAGGCGTGCGGAAAAAACTCGAACCGCAAAAAATCCGTCGCCCGTCGCCTAAAGAGGGATTTCACTCGTTTTGCAACAGCAAAATCGAGATGAAATCCCAGCGGGCGACGTTTAGGAGCAGACGCGCCCATCTTTCGAGTGCCGAACGGCATCGGCGGAGCGACAGCGGAGCCGCAGTGAGGCTGACACGGGGCGGAGAACTGGGTCGGGCTCCTGCGACTCGCAGAGTCGCGCAGTTCTCCGCTGGCTGCGGCCAAAAACAAATAGGCAGTGCTTTTGCGGTTCTTCGAACCGCCGGCCTCGTCGCCCAAGCCGCATAGCGGCTTCGGGGGGGATGGGCGACAGGCCGAACCCGACAGCTTTGGGCGGTGAACGAGGTGTTGCTCTTGCGACTCGCAGAGCCGCGCGGGCCGGACGCCTGCCCACGGGAGGCCCGCAACACGCCGCTTGCGCGTCGAGAGTTGTCGTTCCTCCCGGGCGTCCGCCCGCAAAGTCAAATTAAATAGGGTAAAGACTACTGGTTATTTGGGGTAGTTTTCGGGTAGAGGTTGCCAGTTTTTAGGCCGAGGCGGCCAGTAAAAGACGCTTAGCGTCCGTTTATTCCGAGAGGCAACGCAACTGATAACCGTAGGCGCGGGCATTTGCGCTGGCAACATTTAGATGGCTGCTAACCCCATAATGTAGACAGTTTCCATTGGCGCCACTGGCCGTAGACGACTAACTGACCCCGTAGTTTCCCACAGCCCACCCGGTTCCCCAGTCGCAGACGCGGATACCCGGGGCGGGGCATCCTTTTTGCTCAGAAGTATTTTATGTTCGCCTCGATCGGCGAAAATCCGAAGGAACACCGGAGCGAACGAATTTATAGATAGAACGTTATGGCAACAAGGATCGCATTTTACGGAGCACAGCCTTACGACCGTGAGTCCTTCGACCGCGTCAACGAGGACTATGGATTCGACATCAGCTATTATAAAGGGCATCTGACCGCCGAGAGCGCAGTGTTGGCCAAGGGCGCCGGTGCCGTGTGCATCTTCGTGAACGACACCGCCGACGCCGCGACGATTCGAGCCTTGAAAGAGCAGGGAGTGCCGTTGATTGCCTTGCGGTGTGCCGGATTCAACAACGTCGATCTCGAAGCCGCCCGGCGCGAAGGAATTCGGGTGGTGCGCGTGCCGGCCTATTCGCCGCATGCCGTGGCCGAACACGCTGTCGCCCTGATGCTCTCGCTCAATCGGAAAATCCATCGGGCCTATTGGCGGACGAGGGACGGAAATTTTGCCCTCCACGGATTGATGGGATTCGATATGTACGGAAAAACCGCCGGGATTATCGGAACGGGCAAGATCGCGCGGATATTGATTCATATTCTGCGCGGGTTCGGGATGGAGGTCGTCGGATACGACCCGTTTCCTGACGAAGCGTTTGCCAGTGAGGCGGGGATGCGGTATGTGTCGCTCGACGAACTGTATCGACGGTCGGATATCATTTCGTTGCACTGTCCGCTGACCGAACAGACCCGATATCTGATTGACGATCGGGCCATCGGACGGATGAAACCCGGTGTGATGCTTATCAATACGGGTCGCGGCGGATTGATCGACACCCAGGCGCTGATCGAGGGGCTCAAACAGAAACGGATCGGGGCGGCCGGGCTGGATGTGTACGAAGAGGAGGGGGATTATTTCTATGAGGACAAGTCGGACAAGATCATCGACGACGATGTGCTGGCCCGGCTCCTGTCGTTCAACAACGTGATCGTGACCTCGCATCAGGGGTTCTTTACCGAGGAGGCTTTGGCCAATATCGCGCATACGACACTCTCCAATATCCGGGATTTCGAAGCGGGAGCGCGGTTGGCGAATGAAGTGACGGGAGACGGGCGGTAATTCATTGGGCCGGAGGATATTCCGGTCTCGTTATTCGAAAATTGGCTTTGACCATGCGGTTGCATATTTCGCCGTGTCCGAACGACACGTTTATTTTTCACGCCTTGATCCACGGATTGGTGGATACCGAGGGGCTCGTGTTCGACGTGCGGTTCGATGATATCGAGGCCTTGAACCGTGCGGCGATCGAGCGGGACGGCGAAGAGGATGTGATCAAGATCAGTTATGCGGCGTTGCCGGAGGTGGCGGGTGCGTTTCGGTTGCTCGACAGCGGGAGTGCGCTGGGGCATGGGAACGGGCCGCTGCTGGTAAGTCGCCGGGCGATCGGGGCGGAGGAGTGGCGTGAGGCGCGGGTCGGGATTCCGGGCGAGCGCACGACGGCCAATCGGCTGTTGTCGTTGCTTTTTCCGGAGGCGATCCGTAAACGGGCCATGCTCTTTTCCGAAATCGCTCCGGCGGTGGCGGCGGGAGAGTTGGAGGCCGGAGTCCTGATTCACGAGGGGCGTTTTACCTATGCGGCGCAGGGGTTGCAGCTGGTGGCCGACTTGGGCGAGTTGTGGGAGCGGCGCACGGGGCTGCCGATTCCGTTAGGAGGGATTGTGCTGCACCGTCGCCACGGGACTGAGATGGCGGAGCGGGTCGCGCGGGTGATTCGGCGGAGCATCGAATACGCGCAGGCGCATCCGGAGGCGTCGGCGGAGTTTGTCCGAACCCACGCGCAGGAGCTGGAGGCGGAGGTGAGGCAAAAGCATATCTCCTATTTCGTGAACGATTATTCGCTGTCGTTGGGTGCTGCGGGGCTGGAGGCGGTGTTGCGCTTGACGGCTCTCGATCGTTCGGTGTTACTGTAAATTTTGTGCCTCTTTGTTCTTGTTACGGGAGGGTACTGTTCTCGTTGGCTTCGCCTTCCTCCTCGCCGCTCGGCAATTTGCAAACTATGTTTGCATTGCCCTCGCTGACAGCGTCGGTTGTGAACAAAGAGAACCAGAAAAACTTTAGACGGATGCTAACGCATCCTTCCGCTGCCGGCGGCCCAAATCCCGGTTTATGGGTTGGGCTGTGGTTTTCGGCGCAGTGCGCTAAATAATGGGCATAATACCCTAAGCGCGCTCGCCGAAAACCCAGCCCGACAGACTCACGCAGACTGAGGACTGCGGAGCCTGAGGTATAGCGTAGCTATCACGAAAGTTCTTTGGGTACCTTTCTTTCAAGAAAGGTACGGTTCTATCCGGAGCAAAAAAGTGTACAAAAAAACATGAATCAGACAGAAGAGAATCCGTTCGGGAGTTATCGGCAAACCGTAGGCGTAGTCGGCGTGCCCTTGTTTTGTGCCTTTTTGGCTATTTTGCTCGCCAGCGTACAGCCCGAGGAGGGCGGATTTCCGTTGTGGGCGTGGTATCTGCTCGGGACAGCCGTTGTGACAGGCGCGGCTTGGGGAGTAGGGCGACTCGCTTTGAAACGCCAGGTGGCGCGCGGAAACCCGCATTGCACGACCCGACGGAAACGGAGACACCTGCTTCTGGTGTTTGTCAGTTCCGTGATCGGCGTAATCGGCGTTTTCGGATTGGGGATTAGCGTGTTGGGCGGCTGGATTCGCATCACGTTCGCGATTCTGGTACCGGCGATGGCCGCCTCCGTCGTGCTGACGCTCGCCGGAGCCGCACTGCTTTGGCACCTGCTGAGACGGTAGGAAACTACCGCCGTTTCAGTCGGCGGAACAGCAGGCCGATGCCCCATGCCGCGACTGCCGACAGCACCAGACCGAGGCCGAATCTCAGCGTTCCCGTGCCCGCCGTCGGTTTGCGTTCCTCTTTGTGAACCGATTCCGCTTGTTCGGCGAGCGTCTCCGTTTCCGCGACCGATACCCGGAGGTCGGTTCGGTCGCTCGATTCCGTGTTTTGCCGCTCCTGTCGAGCCTCCTTGCGTGACTGGCGCCATACGGCCCGCACCGGCGGAAGCCCCGTTGAGTCGTTCGGCGGTTGTTGGGTGTCGTAGACGATCAGTTCCGTCTCCGTCTCGCTGTCGATCGTCGTCCGAAGTTCCAGCCGGGCCGCCGATTCATTCAGCAGGAGGCTGTCCAGAACCGTGTGGGCGACTTTACTGTTCTCGATTCGAACCGTGCTGCCAGTCGACCGTTTCGGCAACGAGCAGCTCCCGAGAGACAGGGCAGCTGTCAGCCATAGCACAAGAAGGTATCTTCTCGATCGCTTTTCGGAATTTATCCACATCTTTACGCAGTGATTTAAGCTCTTTTTCAAGCGGTTTAACAATATTTTCCATCAGGATGTCGCTCGCTTTGCGCACATTGTCCAACTCGTGGCTTTTGACGGCCGCCAGTTTGTCTTTCATCTCGGCGCGCAGCTGTTCGATCTCGATCAGGTATTTCTGGCGCAGGATTCGACTGTTGATCCAGGCGCCCAGCGGCCCCGAGACGGCCGCAACGAGTGTCGATACGATTAGGGTGGTTATCTCTCCGCTCATTTCCGTTCATTTTTGAGGTGTTGACCGGGCCGAGGAGGGGGCGGCGGCTCGGTTCGACGGGACAAATGTGCGGCATTTCGTTTCGGTGGACAAACAGCGGGTAATCCCTTCTCTCGTTTTTTGGGGCGGATAAAATTTTTTGGAGAGAATAAAAAATCGGCGCGGATTCCTGTGTCGGAATTCCGCGCCGAAGCTGTTCGGAGGAGAGGATATGTCGCCATTACGGCTGTTCGAGCTGTTCGAGCAAGAACTGCGTATAAACAGCCGAATGGTAGTGCTCCGCTACCCGTTGCCGGCCCCTGCTGCCTAATTCGTCCGCTCGTTCCGGGTCGCTAAGCAACTCCTCTAACCGTTCGGCCAGCGCCTCCGCCGACCCCGGCGTGTAGACCGCTCCGCAGTCGCCCCGCTCGACGATCTCCGGCAAGCCGCCCCGCTCGGGAACCACCACCGGCGTCCCGTAGTACATCGCTTCGATGACCACCAGCCCGAATCCCTCGTAACACAGGCTCGTCAAAACCAGTGCCTTCGCACCGGTGTAGAGGTCGGCCAGCTCCCTGCGATTCAACTTGCCCAGCAGGTGCACATTCTTCGGAATTTCCGGCAGCGTATACCCCTCGGCCGCTTCGCCTGCCACCCGGAACTCGACGTCGGGCAGCCGCCGCGCCGCTTCGATCAGAAGGTCGAGCCCTTTTTCCCGGCTGAGCCGACCGGCGTAGGCGACATAGTGCCTGCCTGCCTTTCGGGCCTCGACCGATGGCTCGGGCATCAGGGCCGGGTCGACGCCGTTCGGCACCACGGCGAACCGATCCGAAGGAATGCCGGTGTAACGGCTCAATAAGGTGCGTTGGAACTCCGACAGGGCCAGAAACCGGTCGACGTTTGCCGAAAAGTAGCCCCTCCTGCGACTCCACCACCCGCGCAGGGCGTATCCGAAACTCCCGCTCCACGATCCTTCGCATTTGTGGAACAGGCAGTTCCATTCGCGTCCGCGACAGGTTCCGCATCGCTCGCAAATCTCGCCGCCGGTGTAGAAAAGTCCGATGGGACAGACCAGCCGGTAGTTGTGCAGAGTCATCAGCACCCGGACGCCCCCTCGTTTCAGGACGGGCAGGACGGCGGCCGAAATCACGGGAAACAGGTTGTGCACGATAGCCGCGTCGGGCCGTTCGCGTTGGACGATCCGTCGCACGTCGCGCACCGCGCGCCGGTTGTAGAGCGCCGAAAAGAGCGAGGCGAAGCGTCCGAACCGCCACTGCCGAATCTCGTCGTGCGACCGTTCGTACAGGAGTACCGTGTGACCGCTGCGTTCCAGCACTTGCCGCTGGAATTCCACGACGGTCTCTTCGCCGCCGACGCGGCTGTACCGGTTATGGATCAATAAAATTTTCATCTCCGTGCGTCGTGTTGCGTCTGTTCGTGCGTGCTTCCCGTTTATTCCGAGAGGCAACGCAACTGAATACCGAGGCCGCAGGTCTCCTGGCTGTTCGGGGCAAGCCCCTTCGAACCCGCACTCAAACCGAATCCTCTGAGGTAGTCCGTTGCGACAATCGAGGAAGAGGACCAGCTGAACCCATAGTTGCCGGCATGATTCACCGCGCCATCGCTGCCGCGGAAGCCCGGGGCGGGGATTTCCGACCGCTTTCAGGAAAAAAAGTGGCCCTCCGACCGAAAAAGCGGCGTATCTTTGTAGCAAAGATAGAATGAAAATCTGTTGTCTGTTCAATATCGCCCCCCGGTACCGGGCGGGCATCTACCGACGGATGGACGAGGATCCGGCCGCGGAGTACGATTTTATGGCCGGCGAAGAGTCCACCGGCGGGATCGCTCTGCTGGATTTGCGGGAACTGAAAGGTTTTCGGGGATACCTGCATAACATTTACCGCCGGGGCGGAAAACTCGTCTGGCAGCGCGGAGCGATTCGGAAAGCCTTCTCGAAACGGTACGACGCCTATATTCTGACCGGCAATCCGGGGATTCGCTCCAACTGGGTCATCGCTTTGGTCGCCAGGTTGTTGGGGAGGCCGGTCTACCTCTGGACGCACGGGTTGTACGGAGACGAAAAGGGGTTGAAACGGTGGAAGAATCTGACCTATCTGCGTCTGGCGGGACATCTGCTGCTGTACGGTGAACGCGCCCGTCGGTTGTTGCTCGAAGCAGGGTTTCCGGCCGAACGGATGGCCGTGATCTACAACTCGTTGGACTACGAACGGCAATGCGTCCTCCGGAGCCGGATCGGCGACCGGGGATTTATCCGGAACTATTTCGGGAACGACCTCCCTTTGCTGGTCTTCGTCGGGCGGCTGACCGAGGTCAAACGGCTGGATTTGCTGCTCGCCGCCATGACGAGGCTCGAACGGCAGGGGATGCCTTGCAACCTCGTGCTGATCGGCGACGGGCCGCAACGCGACAGGCTGGCTGCGCGGGCCGAGGCGGACGGATTGGTCGATCAGGTTTGGTTCTACGGCGAGAGCTACGACGAACATCTGATCGGGACGTTTCTCTACCACAGCGCGGCTTGCGTCAGTCCGGGCAATGCGGGGCTGACGGCGATCCACGCCCTGACGTTCGGCACGCCGGTGGTGACGCACGGTACGGCCGAGCGGCAGATGCCTGAGTTCGAGGCGATTCGGCCGGGCGTGACGGGGACGTTGTTCGAGGAGGGGAGTGTCGATTCGCTGGCCGAGGCGATCCGTCCGTGGCTCGCGGCGACGGAGGCCGAGCGGGCGGCTACGCGCGAGGCTTGTGAAGCCACTATCGAAGCGAAATTCAATCCGGAGCGGCAGATGGAGGTTCTGCGGTCGATTTTCGGCCGTCACGAGGCTTGATTGGTACGCTATTTGACGACTCTACGGCGGGATAATTGACATGTGTTATGGAAAATCAAAAAGAAAATACTGAAAATCAAGAGCTTGAAAATAACGTGTCGGACGGGGCGACGTCGGAACCTACGCCCGATACTGACACGCTGACACCGGAGCAGGAGGCGCAGGATGTCGAACCGGCGGCCGAAAACGACAAAATGGCAGACGCGGCGGCGGAGTGGCAGGATAAGTACATCCGGCTGGCGGCGGAGTTCGATAATTTCCGCAAACGGACGCTCAAGGAGAAGATGGATCTGATTTCGAACGGGGGCGAGGATGTCATCAAGGCGATTATTCCGGTGGTGGATGATTTCGAACGGGCCATTGCGGCGCTCGACGGGAAGGAGCAGGTGGCGGCGGAGTGCGAGGGGGTGCGGCTGATCTACCAGAAATTTATGGATATCCTCAAGTCCAAGGGGGTGACGCCGATCGAGGCGTTGGGAAAACCGCTGGATGTGGATTTCCACGATGCGGTGGCGAAGGTGCCGGTCGAGGAGGCGGACAAGAAGGGGACGGTGATCGATGTGGTGCAGACGGGCTACATGCTGAAGGACAAGGTGCTTCGCTTCGCTAAGGTGGTGGTCGGGGAGTAACTCGCCTCTTCCATTTCCATATTTCTAACCGTTCGTTTACCGTGTTTACCCGGCTGGAACCGTACCTTTCTTGAAAGAAAGGTACCCAAAGAACTTTCGTGAAGCTACGCTACGCCTTAGGCTCCGCAGTCCTCAGTCTTCGTGAGTCTGTCGGGCTGGGTTTTCTCGGCGAGCGCGCTAAATCATGGGCAAAATAACCCAAGCGCGCTGCGCCAGAAAACCACAGCCCAACAAACAGTCCGAGATTTGGGCCGCCGGCAGCTTGAGGATGCGTTAGCATCCGTCTAAAGTTTTTTTGGTTCTTTTTGTTCACAAAAAGAACAGTACCCTCCCGGGCAAATACAAAAAGAACAATTATAAATCACGATAAATGGCAGATAAGAGAGATTATTACGAAGTGCTCGGCGTGAGTCGCGACGCATCGGCCGAAGAGATAAAGAAAGCCTATCGGAAGGCAGCGATTCAGTTTCACCCCGACAAGAACCCCGGCGACAAGAACGCCGAAGAGAAGTTCAAGGAGGCCGCCGAAGCATACGACGTGTTGAGCAATCCGGATAAGAAAGCCCGTTACGACCAGTTCGGTCATGCCGGGATGGGCGGAGCTGCCGGCGGCGGAGCCGGTGGATTCGGAGGGTTCGGCGGCGAATACGGCGGCTTTACGATGGAGGATATTTTCTCTCGTTTCGGCGATATTTTCGGTGGCGGGCGTTTTGGCGGCTTTAGTTCGGGGGCGGCAGGCGGCTATGGCGGTGCGCGGGTGAATCGGGGGAGCGACCTGCGGATCAAAGTCAAACTGACCTTGGCCGAGATCGTTAAAGGAACCACCAAGAAGCTGAAAATCAAGAAAAATATCGCTTGCGACCAGTGCGGCGGGACGGGAGCGAAGGACAGTAATTCGTATGCCACGTGTGCGACATGCGGCGGCTCGGGGCATGTGACGCAGGTGGTCAACACCTTCTTCGGTCAGACTCAGACGACGGCGACCTGTCCGACCTGTGACGGGACGGGCAAGACCATTACGGCGCCGTGTTCGAAGTGTCATGGCACGGGGACGGTGAAGGGTGAAGAGATTGTTGAGATCAACATCCCTGCTGGGGTGGGCGAGGGGATGCAGCTGTCGGTTTCGGGCAAGGGGAATGCGGCTCGGAACGGCGGGATCAATGGCGACTTGCTGGTGGTGATCGAAGAGGAGCCGCATCCGGAGTTGAAACGCGAGGGGAACGATTTGATTTACAACTTGCAACTGAACGTGGCGGACGCTGTTTTGGGAGCTTCGGTGGAAGTTCCGACGGTGGATGGCAAGGCACGGATCAAGATCGAACCGGGCACGGTGGCCGGTCGGGTATTGCGGTTGCGTGGCAAGGGGATTCCGGACATCAACGGACGCGGAACGGGCGATTTGCTGGCGGTGGTGGATATCCATATTCCGGCTCATGTGTCACCGGCGGAGAAGGAGGCGTTGGAAAAGCTCCGTACATCGGAGAATTTCAAGCCGAATGCGGTCAATAGCGGAGCTAAAGGGCGGAATATTTTCGACCGGATGCGGAACTATTTCCTGTCGTAAAGAACGGATTTTTTCAGGATACAGCCTTTCGGTTCTAGAGCCGAAAGGCTGTGTTTTTTAGGGGCTATCTTTAGTAGAACCATTGAGCCGAGACTGCCGCAGCAAAACGCAGTTTTGCCCGTCCACGCACCCGTTGGGTGTTTTGTTAGGGTTGTCTCTGCCTTACTAAGTGGGGCCCGCGCGGCCCGAGCGCAGTTTTAGGCGGGTCAAAGCTCTCCCGCGCGCGACCGCTGAAGTAGGAAATCATTCAAACGCAAATGATGCGTTTGAATAAGATTTCCGCCAGCGCGCGGACAAAGAATGGGGTAGAGGCTGCCGCAGCGAAACGCAGTTTCGCCCGTCCACGGGACGTGGGGCCCGCGCGGCCTGAGCGCAGTACCCTCAAACTAAAACGCGCGCCAACGCCTAAAGAAGCGATTCAACTATTTCGGCAGTAAGCCGAAATAGAATGAATCGCGCAAGGCGCGCGAAAACGCGGCGGAGCGATAGCGGAGCCGCAGTGAGCACACAGGGCGGAGAAATGGGGCGAGCTTTGGGCCGCGCTGGGCTGAGTATGGGGCTTGGATTGGGGCTGAGCTCTTGCGGCTCGTAGAGCCGCGCAGTTTGCCGCCACCCCTTGCGGCGGGCTGCAACTCGTCGGAGCTCGTTGCTGCTCTCCGCTGGCGGCGAACTGCTGTTGTGGTCAAGAATGAACCCGAAAGAATTGAGGAGGTGGATGGATTGTTGCTTTTGCGGCTCGCAGAGCCACGCGGGCCGAAGCCTCCCGCTGCGGAGGCCCGCAACTGACGTTGCTTTGGGCCCCGCAGGCTTCGACCCGCTTAAACTGAGAGCGAGTAGCGACGCATTAGCGGTGCGTGGGGGACGCGCCGAGGACGAATGGGCCGATTCTGTGACCCAACGGGTCGCGCGGGCCGGACGCCTGCCCACGGGCGGCCCGCAACACGCCGTTTGCGCGTTGAGAGTTGCTGTTCCTCCCGGGCGTCCGTCCGCACAAAATTCGGCTACATGGGGCAGCTCCAGCCCATTGCCCACCGCGCGCATTTCCCCGTTTATTCCGAGAGGCAACGTAACTGAAAACCGTAGGCGCGGGCACCCATATTGATTGGATTGATCCCTTGCGTATGGAAAACTAAATACCGGCTCCGGTAGCGGCCTCCCGAATAGTAAGACATGGGTGACCAGCAGAATCCGTTGTCGCCCACGGCACGCAGTATGCCGTCTTCGTCGAGGCGGTAGCCCGGGGCGCGCCCGCAGGGCGTTTTACGGGTCGCCTCTACTTTAAGTGACTTTACCCCAAAAATTGGGTGGTCTCGGCTCCATTTGGGGTAGACACGGTCATCAAAAGCCACCTCTGTCCCGTTTATTCCGAGAGGCAACGCAACTGAAAACCGAAAGCACGGTAGTTCGAGTGGCTGTGGTATAGCGCCGTCGCAACGAAATCCAAATACATGCCATGGATACCGCTGACCGAGGACGTCAAAGCGTATCCGCCAAGACCGGTGTAATTCAACGCCCCCGTGTTATGGCCGCGGTAGCCCGGGGCGGTCCGTTATCGAAACTTTATCCCATCCGACAAAGAACCCGCCGAGCTCGTCCCCTTGCCCGCCGCATTCGAAGAGAGTCCCCATTCCGTCGGAAAAAGCCTGATACCCGTCTCCTGTCTGAAACCCTTCCACCACCCCGTCAAACCCTTAAAATCGCCCGGCTCCCACAGCATCGCCCCCACCAGCAGCAACACCGACGCAAACGCCGTCGCAAAAGTCGGTACCCGGTAGAGGTTCTTCGACGGAGGCAACGGCCCGAGCCGGTCGACCACCCGTCGCGTGAACCCCTCGTCCCGCACCCCTTCGTTGCGCGCCGCCGCGAACAACCGTTCCAGCGGATCGTTTCCTATCCTGTTGCGTCTCATAACTCTTCGTTTTTCAGATATTCCCGCAGTTTGGCCTTCGCCCGCGCCACCATGCTCTTGACCGTTCCCAGCGGTATCTCCGTCACGTGGGCGATCTGGCTGTGCGACAACTGCTCGACCGCCGAGAGCAGGATCACGTTCCGTTCCGCCTCGTCCAGGCAGGCCAGCGCGCTCTGCAATATAGCGATTTCCGTGCCGCTTTCCCCCGCCGCCTCCATCCGCTCGATCTCCAGCGTGGGGTGCAGCGACCGTCGGCTGTCGAGAAACGTGCGGTAAGCGATGCGGAACAGCCACGCCCGGAACGACCCCACCCCCGAAAACTGGCGGATCGAGGTGAAAGCCTTGATGAAAGCCTCCTGCGCCAGATCGTCCGCCCGGAACCCGTCGCCACCCGTCAGGTGAGTCAGATAACGCCGCAACGGAGAGTGGTAGCGTTCCACCAGCTCTCCGAATGCCGCGCGGTCGCCCGACCGTTTCACCCGCCTCACCAACCACCACTCGCCCAACGCGTCGTGTCTGTTATCGGTTTTCGTCACGACGCTGTACGTACTGGCGGAACAAATAGACGATCGCGTATCCCACCCCGAGGATCAGCCCCCACAGCAGCAGCGAGGTGAAGAATCGCATGTAGCTCAGGTTGAGGAGCCCGATCCAGACCAGAATGACGAACCCGACGATCGCCACGATCAACAGCCGTCGGATAAAGCTCGTCAGCGGTCGCCCCATAGTTTCGAACTCGCTCGGCGAGTGTCCGTGTTCGATGGCGTATCGTTGAGCCTCGTATTTTTTCTTCAGCGCGATATACCAGAATCGCATGATGAAGAAAACCATCGCCACCCCCGAGCCGGTCGAGATGAGGACGATCAGTACGACCATCAAATGGTCTCCATTGAAGTCGAACGGCGTGTCCGAGCTCCTGTTTACCCCTTCGATCGCCCCTTCCAGCGCGGTCATCCGAGCGTCCAGCGCCTGTAACAGACTATCCGTCCGGATTTCTGTCGGAGTTTCGATAAGTGCGGCCAACTCCGTCGAATCGACCGGTTGGGCCGCCGGAGCGGCTACGTTTCCGAAAATCAGTCCTGCGCCGAGCAGCAGAGCGAGTAACGCATGTTTCATCTTGTATCGATTGATTTTGTGGATTTCTATACCATAGACGCAACCGACCGTCATTTCGGATGTCGACAGGCGATTTTTTTTGATGAAACTACCTCCTCGGGGGCTTACAGCGTGATCCGCACGAAACGGTGCCCGTCCTGCCGTACCTTGTAACGGTCGTCGATTCGGCGGCCCGCTAACCAGACGATCGTCTCGCCCGAGAGCAGAACTCCTTGCCGCCCCTTCTCCGCCACCGGCACCTTGGCGTCGATCAGGAAGTCGCTCACCTTTTTCTGTCCCGCCATCCCGAGCGGGATGAACCAGTCCCCCTCCTGCCAGCCGCGCAGGCGGAGCGGAAATTTCAGCGCATCCGCCGTCAGGTAAGCCGTCTCGGGCGGCGTCGCCAGACTCTCCGGCAGCTCCTCCAGCGAGAGCCACTCCACCCGCGGGTCGTCCGCCTCGATCCACTCTTCGCGGAACGGCTCGACCACGCGCGGAGCCAGCAGAATCCTCCGCCGGTCGAGCCGCGCCGTCCATTTTTCCGCCTCGAACCGTTTCCCCGAGAGCGTCGTTTCGATTCCCTCCTCAGCTCGCTGCCACAGCGCGGCGATCTCCTCCGCCGCCTCCGGCGTGAAGCCGAAAGGACGCAGCAGCTCATAGAGTTCGAATCCGAAACAAGTCTCGTCCAACGCGTCGAGGTCGATCTCCTCCGGCCCCGCGAAAGCCCGGTCGCGCAGCCGGGCGATCTGGAGGTCGATGAACTGTTGCGTAGCCTGCAACCGGACGAGGTTCTCCTCCATCGTCCGGGCGAACCGGTTGTTCGACGCGCTGTCCAACCGCGGCAGGATGTCGTGGCGCAGCCGGTTGCGGAGGTATTTGAGCGTCGCATTGGTCGAATCCTCGCGATACGGCACTCCGCGTGCCGCCGCGTAAGCCGTCACCTCGTCGCGCCGGGCGAAGAGCAGCGGACGGATGATGCGTCCCCGCCGATCCGCAATGCCCGTCAGTCCGCGCAGCCCCGTTCCGCGCAACAGGTTGATAAAGAACGTTTCGGCCGAGTCGTCGGCGTGGTGCGCGATGGCGATGCGGTCGTAGCCGTGGTGCTCGCAGAGCGTCTCGAACCAGTCGTAGCGCAGCCGCCGGGCCGCCATTTGGATCGATTCGCCGCGCGCTTTCGCTTCGGCTTCGGTGTCGAACCGAACCGTGTGGAACGGAATGGCATGCTCTTCGCAATAGGCCTCTACCAGCTGCCGGTCGCCGTCGGCTTCGGCCCCGCGCAGCCCGAAGTGGACGTGTGCCGCCGCGATGCGGCCCGGACAGCTCTGGCGCAGCAGGTCGAGCAGCGTCATCGAGTCGATGCCGCCGCTGACGCCCGCCAGTACGCGGTCGCCGGGAGCGATCAATTGCCGCCGGTCGATGTATTGTCGGAATCGTTCGAGCATGGGGAAAGAGTTTTTCGGTTCGACATTCCGGGCCTTTCTGCGCGCCCGGAGTGTAAAAATAGTGTAATTTTGCGATGTGCGGCGAAAACCGCCGCCTTTCGCCATGATTTTCCATCCGCAGACCTATCGCCTTCCCGACCGGCCGGGAGAGCCCTTTATCGACGAACAGGAGATCGAATCGTTCCTGGCCCGCCACGCTTCGCCCTCGGCGGAAGAGGTTCGGGCCGCCGTTCGTCGCGCCATGAGCCGCGAACGGCTCCCGCTGGACGACGTCGCCGTGCTGCTGGGCGCCGGGCCCGGAGAGCGGCCGCTCGTGCTGGAGGCCGCCGAACGGCTTAAACGCGAGGTCTACGGCGACCGGATCGTTCTCTTCGCACCGCTCTATATCGGAAACCGGTGTACCAACCGCTGCGCCTATTGCAGCTTTCGGGCCGACAGTACCGAGACCGTGCGCAAGACCTTGACGGACGAGGAGATCGTCCGCGAGGTGACGGCCTTGGAGCGGACGGGACACAAGCGGCTCATTCTGGTCTACGGCGAGCATCCGGCCTACAGCCCGGCGTATATCGCCGAGACAGTGCGGATCGCCTGCGGCGTTCGGTCGGAGCCGGCGGGAGAGATTCGCCGGGTCAATATCAACGCTGCACCGCTCACCGTCGAGGGGTTCCGCACGGTGCACAAGGCCGGGATCGGAACCTATCAGATTTTTCAGGAGACTTACCACCGTGCGGCCTATGCCCGCTACCACCTCGGCGGCCGGAAAGCCGACTACGACTGGCGGCTGACCGCCCTCGACCGGGCGATGGAGGCCGGAATCGACGACGTGGGGCTGGGCGCGCTGCTCGGGCTCCACGACTGGCGGTTCGAGGTGATGGGACTCGTGCGGCACACGAACCACCTGGAGGCCTGTTTCGGCGTCGGGCCGCACACGATCTCGTTCCCGCGGATCAAAGAGGCCTCGGCCTCGCTGCCGGCCGCTTCGCCCGTGGGAGACGACGATTTCGTCTATGCCATCGCTGTGTTGAGGCTCGCCGTGCCGTATACCGGCCTGATTCTGACCGCCCGCGAACCGGCTGCCGTGCGCGATGCGGCGATTCGGTACGGCGTGTCGCAGATCGACGGCGGAACCCGGCTCGAGATCGGAAGTTACTCCGGCGAACCCGAAGCGGAGCGGGGGTCGCGTCAGTTCGCCATCCACGACGACCGCTCGTTGGACGAGATCGTCGGGCGGCTGGTCGGGGAGGGCTATTTGCCGTCGTTCTGCACGGCCTGCTACCGCCGCGGACGGACGGGCGAACACTTCATGGAGTTCTCCGTGCCGGGCTTCATCAAGCGGTTCTGCGGGCCGAACGCCATTCTCACCCTGGCGGAATACCTGACCGATTACGCCTCGCCGGAGGTGGCCTCGGCCGGGTGGAACCGGATCGAATCGGCCTTGGAACAGCTGCCGGACGAGTCGGCGGCCCGGACTCGTGAACGGTTGGCCCGGATTCGGGCCGGAGAACGGGATATTTATTTTTAATTCATCAGAAACCGATATGCTTCAGGCAGCTCTTTTCGACATGGACGGCGTGATCGTCGACAACCGCGACGCGCATTTGCGCGCTTTCGAACACTTTGCCGCGCGCCACGGCGTGACCGATTTCGATGCCCGGACGCTGTTGCCCTGTTTCGGATCGACCAACGCCGTGATTATGGCCCGTTTGTTCGGTCGCGACGACCTGCCCGCCGACGAGGTCGAACGCTTCTCGCGCGAGAAAGAGGAGATTTATCGCGAGCTCTACGACCCGATCATGCGCCCGGCCGAGGGGCTGGTCGATCTGCTGGAGGCTTTGCGCGCGGCGGGGATGCGGATTGCCGTGGGGAGCTCTGCGCCGCGGATCAATGTCGATTTCGTGCTCGAGCGGTGCGGTATCGCTTCCTATTTCGACGCCGTGGCGTCGGGGTCGGAGATCGCCCGGAGCAAGCCCGATCCGGAGGTCTATCTGCTGGCCGCGCGGAAATTGGGCGTCGATCCGCACGACTGCGTCGTTTTCGAGGACGCTTTCGTGGGGCTGGAGGCGGCGCGCCGGGCCGGGGCCAAGGCGGTGGCCATTGCTTCGACCTTTCCGCGCGAGCTGATCGAAGCGCGCGGCGACTACGACCTGTTGATCGACGGTTTTCCGGGACTCACGGTGGCCGACCTGCAACGCTTGTGGGCGTAATGACCTTTCGCGTGCTGGCTTTTTTGTAAAATTTTCTTATTATTGTCCGTATGCGACGAACCGAACCGATGCGTGTAGGCGAGCTGTTGGAGGATTTCCTCTCGACGCGCGCCCTGGGGCCGGCCACGATGGAGGGCCGGGCGGTCGAGTTGTGGGCCGAGGCGGCGGGCGAATATGTCGTCCGGTCGACCGAAGATGTCTATATCCGCGGCGGAGTGCTTTATGTCCGTTTCTCGTCCGCTGCGGTTCGGGCCGAGATTTTCATGCGTCGTCGGGCGATCGCCGAGCGCATCAACGGGTTGTTGCGGGCGCGGATCGTGCGGCACATCGTCGTGCGGTGATCGGAGCATAGAGATTCGATTGTTATGAATATACCCGAACTCAAAGAGCGGCTGCTTGAACGGCTGCTGCGCTACGCGGCCTTCGACACGCAGAGCGATCCGGAGAGCGAGACCTATCCTTCGACCGCCCGGCAGCTCCTGCTGCTCAACCACCTGGTCGAAGAGCTAACCCTCATCGGACTGGACGACGTCGAGATCGACGAATACGGCTATGTGACCGCCACCGTGCCCTCGACTTTGCCGGAAGAGGACTCTCTTTCGCCGACGGTGGGTTTCATCGCCCATGTCGATACCTCGCCCGATATGTCGGGCGAAGGGGTGCGGCCACAGGTTGTGCGCGATTATGACGGAGATGCCGTTCCGTTGGGCGACGGCGGTCTTGTGCTCTCGCCGGAAGATTTCCCGGAACTTGCGCTGCTGCGCGGACACACTTTGGTGACCACCGACGGCACGACCCTGCTCGGGGCCGACGATAAAGCGGGGGTGGCCGAAATTGTGACGGCCGCGGAGTATCTCGTGACCCATCCGGAGGTGCGGCATGGACGTATTCGCATCGCTTTCACGCCCGACGAAGAGATCGGGCGCGGCGTCGATCATTTCGACGTCGCGCGGTTCGGCGCAGCGGTGGCCTATACGATGGACGGCGGGGCGGAGGGCGAACTGGAGTACGAGAATTTCAATGCCGCTTCGGCCCGGATCGCCATTCGCGGTCGGAATATCCATCCGGGGATGGCCAAAGGGAAGATGATCAATGCGATACAGGTGGCTTGCGAGCTGAATGCCATGTTGCCGGCGTGGGAGCGGCCGGAGCATACCGAAGGGTATGAGGGATTTTTCCATCCCGTCGCGATTCGGGGCGACGTGGATTCCGCTTTGATGGAGTACATTATCCGTGACCACTCCCGGGAGCGGTTCGAGGCGCGCAAAGCGATCTTGGCGGCGGCTGCCGAGGCTGTGAATCGGCGGTATGGGGCCGATACCGTGGGGCTGACTCTGACCGATCAATATTATAATATGCGCGAGCCCGTGGAAGCTTGTCCGGAAGCCGTTGCGCTGGCTCGTCGGGCGATGGAAGAGGTGGGGGTGACGCCTTGCGTGCGGCCCATTCGCGGCGGGACGGACGGGGCGAGGCTTTCTTATATGGGGTTGCCGTGTCCGAACCTTTTTACGGGAGGCGGGAACTTTCACGGGCGGTATGAGTACTGTTCCGTGGATACCATGGTAGCGGCCACGCGCGTGATCGTCCGGCTGGCGGAGTTGTGGGGCGCGGCGCGACCGGCTGCGGCATCGAGTATCAACAAAAACTAACGATATATGTCATCCAACAAAGCTAAAACCGTACTCGTCGCCGGGGGCGCCGGGTATATCGGGACCCACACGGCGGTCGAACTGATTCGCGCGGGTTACGATGTCGTCATTGCCGACAATCTCTCGAACTCCGACCTCTCCGCTGTGAAGGGGGTGGAGGCGATCGTGGGGCATCCCGTGCCGTTCGTCCAGGTCGACTGCTGCGACCGCGAGGCGATGCGCGAACAGGTTTTCGGTCGGTATGCGTTCGATTCGGCGATCCACTTCGCGGCTTATAAAGCCGTGGGCGAGTCGGTAGCCGAGCCGCTCAAGTATTTCCGGAACAACCTAGATTCGCTGCTCACGGTGATGGCCCTGATGCAGGAGTTCGAGGTGCCGAACCTCGTTTTTTCCTCCTCGGCGACAGTCTATGGCCAGCCCGAGGTGCTTCCGGCGACGGAACAGACGCCGCGCCAGCGGGCCAATTCGCCTTACGGGCTCACCAAGCAGATGAGCGAGGACATCATTCAGGATACGGTGGCGGCGGTGCCGTTTTTCAAGGCGATCGCCCTGCGCTATTTCAACCCCATCGGGGCGCACCCGTCGGCTCTGATCGGCGAACTGCCGAAGGGGGTGCCGAACAATCTGGTGCCGTTCATTACGCAGACGGCGGCCGGGATTCGGAAAGAGCTTTCGGTCTTCGGTGACGACTACGATACGCCGGACGGTTCGTGTCTGCGGGACTACATCGACGTGGTGGATTTGGCGCGTGCGCATGTGGTGGCGGTGGATCGGATGGTCGGGGGGAGATCGGCCGAACGGTTCGAAATTTTCAACATCGGGACGGGAACGCCGGTGTCGGTGTTGGAGCTGGTGCGGTTGTTCGAAGAGGTGAACGGCGTGCCGGTGCCGCACCGGATTGCAGCGCGTCGGCCGGGCGACGTGGAGAAGATATGGGCCGCTACGGACAAGGCGAACGACGAGTTGGGCTGGCGTGCGGAGCGTGATTTGGGCGATACGTTGCGTGCGGCTTGGGCGTGGGAGAAACACGTGCGCGGACTGTAGTTTTTCAGTGTGATCGGGTGTTTTTATCCGTTCAGTTTGTTTGATCCTTTGCAGGCTTTCGGGCTTGCAAAGGATTTTTTGTTTTCATGTGTGGTGTAGGTTGGGCCGAGGCGGCCTTGGGGTAGAGGCGGCCCATTCCGAGTGCCGGGAGGCACCGCCCGCCCGGCGTAAGGGCAGTATCCTCCCGTAGGCATAGACGCGCGCCCCGCTAAGGAGGGAAATCGTCAAAATGCACTTGTGCGTTTTGACAAGATTTCTCCAGGCGCGCGAACAAAGCTCGACCGCGCGCCACGCCTTAAGAGGGAAATCGTCAAAATGTGCTGGCACGTTTTGACAAGATTTCCCAAGGCGCGCGAACAGAGAACGGGGGTAGAGACGGCCAGTGGAAATGCGCGAGCATTTCCCGTCCACGGGACGTGGGGCCTGCCCGGCCCGAGGGCAGTACCC
>NZ_JBQIQO010000025.1:0-37196 GCF_056799795.1 Rikenella sp. | reverse complement strand
TAGGTCGCCGCCTCCTTCAAGCCTCTGGCTATCGTAAGATAACCAGAGGCTTTTTTTATTCAAGAACCTCTCCTGCGACCCCGCAATAGAACGAAAGCCCCATTTCCCCCCTCGCCTATATTTTCACAGTAGACCAGGCTTTATTATTACACCTACTTCCAAACCGGCCTCCTGACGAGCCTCTTACACTTACCATAAATTCGGGAGGAAAAAGGCGTAAATTTGTACGGTTTTTGATAGAAATACGATGAAATTCAAACCTACCACTATTATGTTCAAAAAAGCATTTTACGCATTGTGTTTTCTCCTGCCTCTGGCAGGCTGGCAAACCGTTCAGGCACAGGATTATCGGACAGCCGTCAGTGTAAATCTCGGAGCCGATATGGGCTTCGGAATGAAGCATTTTCTCGGAGCACGCAGCGCTATCGAGGCTCAGTTCGGCTACAATATCCCTTGTAAAGGGGTGATGCTTTCGGCCGTCTATCAGTACCACGTGCCCCTGACCAAAGGATTGCAACTCTATGCCGGCGGCGGGCTGAACATCGGAGTGCTCCACTTGGGCAAGCATCAGAGCTCGGATTTTGCGATCGGGTTGGATCCGACCGTCGGTTTCGAGTACAAATTCGCTCAGGCGCCGATTGCACTGGCCGTGGACTATAAACCCAATATCAACTTTACACCCCATTCTCAGTGGGATTTGGCCGCCTTTAAGGTGCGGTACACTTTCTGACAGAGATACAAGTAATAAAAAGGGAGGACGGTCATATCGCGACCATCCTCCCTTTGTGTTTACAGATATCCTGTGTGACCTATTGCCCGATCGTCTCCGGATCGACGATCTCGTGGGTACGGATATCGACGAAAACAGGCGTCGTTTCCATCCCTTTCGAGGTCAGGGCGGCATCTACGCGGATGATCCGGTCGCTGATACGCGAGTATTCGCGAATCTCGTTTTTGTAGACATCCATTTTGACCACCGCTTGTTTGGTGAGATCCGACACCCAGAAGCTCTCGTCAGTCACTCTGTGGATGCGAGCCGCCTGAGAAAAGGCAAAACCCTTGATCGATTTGATCGGATTGTTCCATTGTTTCGTCGCCCGATCGTAAATGTTGATGCCATTATTATCCCCCGTGAAGTACATCCGTTCGGCAGTAGATGCGAAAGTTTTCGGTTTGAATGGCAACTCTTCCATCGTCTGGTCGGCCAGGTCGATCACCGTCCCGTTCTTCATCTCGTCGTTGACCAGAGTCGGATCGAGCACTCGAAGCCGTTTGCCTTCGAAGTCCGTCAGCAACAGTTTGCCCTCCGCATTGGACTCCATGTACTGCGAATTAAAGCCGTTATTATGGGCTCCGAAAGTACCGGCTCCGGCTTGCTTGTAGCGGTTGATTTTTCCGGCATTTTCCGGCACAGCGTCGCTCTCTTTGTAAACGCTCACGGTGCCGTTCTTGTCGCGGGTGAAGATCAGCCCGTCTTTCACCGTCATAGCCTGTGTTTGGAATACCGGTCCGCTCCAGTTTCCGTTCCCGATGCTGACGATGTAGTTCAGGTCGGGCAGGTCGAAAACGTGGATGTAGGACTGACGTTCATTGACATACAGCCGCGTGTCGGTCACGACGATCGCTTCGATGTTGCTGGTGAATTTCTGTTCCTTACCATTTGCCGTCCACGAGGCCAGGGTACGGAACGGCCGGTTGTTCTTCAGGTCGTAGAGAATCAGACTCGAACCCTCTGCGATGTTGGCCACGAAGAGCGTGTCGCCCCGGTGTGCCGCCGTGTAGGGTATGAATTTTCCGGCCTCCAGCCCCATGCTCTCGTTGTTCAGCAGGGTGCCGGCTTCATAGGAGTAGTACCAGTAGCTGGTATAATTATCGCTGTTGGTATCCGGATCGACCGGGTCGCTGTTCTCCGAACACTGTACCGACAGGAGACCGCAGCAGGCGATCCACAGGATATGATGAAGATTGAATTTCATGTTTTTTCGATTTTTAATCAGGGGTGGTCTCTCTCGCTCTATTGCAACTGGCTCATCGGGATGGCGTAGAGCTTCATGCCGCCTTTGATTCGGTCGATGATGAAGAGCGTTTTGCGCCGGATGCAGAACTTTTCGGGTGCCTGCAACGTGATTCCGCCGATGGTGGTGTAGTTCTTCAAAATGGTTCCCGTTTTCGGATCGATTTCGCAGAACTTCTCGTCGCCGTTCGAGCTGACGAACAGCTGTTTGCCGTAGAAATCCAGGGCATACGGCGAGTTCTTGTAAGCGATGTTACCCGAGCGTTTGAGCTCTTTGTACTCGCGCACCTGCGAGAGGTCGAACAGGTCGATTCGTTTGGCGGGATGGGTGGCATAGAGGATGCCGCTCGTGGTGTCCACCGCCATGCCGTAGGTTCCGTTCGTCTCGCCGAGCGCTTCCGAGCGGGCATAGACCAACAGTTGTTCCTGCCGATCGGACAGCGACTCTTCGGCCACCACCAGGCAGCGTTTGTCGTGGATCAACATCAGGCCGTTGTACACCACGATGTCGTATGCGTGGACGGTTTGTCCGGCTCCGGTACCCCATTTCCCGTTCCCGAGACAGGCGATGAAATGTTGGTCTTCGGCGTCGAACACTTCGGTGCGGCTGCCGGTATGGGTGACATAGATTTTGCCGTTGACCCGTGTCACGCCGTTCGGTTCGCCGAGGAAGCGTTCGGTCGTCCCTTCGCCCCGCGTCCACTCCCGAATGCTCTTCAGGTGCGAGATCGCGCCGTCTTTGATGTCGAAAATTTCGACGCTGTAGTTGTCTTTAGCGTCGTTTACGATGAACAACGAGTCGTTGTACACATAAACGTCTTTGGGCTGGAAGGTCGCAGCCGTAGCGCCCGGAACGGCCGTGTGATCCAGCGTGAAGGAGACGGCTTCGCCGTTTTCGCCTTTCAGATCGTTTTCGCCTTTATAGATCAGCCCCCCGTCGATTTCGTCGAGTTCCGGGTCTTCGATGATGTGTTTCGACGAGCGGTAGTATCCGCCGCCCGGCAGATAGGCGGTTTTTGAGCGGCGGCTGTGCAGGAATCGCCGCGAGTAGACCGGGAGTTTCTTTGCGATCCCCAGCTCTTCGTAAACTTTGCCGCACAAGGAAGTCCATCCCGGTCCGGTTTGTTCGTAGGTCATATTACCGGCATGGCCGTAGCCCAGACAGTGGGCATATTCGTGGAAGATGGTCTCGGTAATGCTGGCGTCGTCCGGATATTGTTCGAAGTATACGGATTCGTGCATACCGAATGTCTCTCCGCCGCCGAGTCCCATGACGCCGGTGGTATGACCGAAAACCAGAGCACGATGCTCGTTCGCTTTTTTCAACACGAAGTCTTTGTCCACAACGGTTTTGTTGTTATCCGAGTGCAGCGGCCCCCAGTTTTGCAGCGCCGAGGCGAATTCCGGGCTCGAATACATGTAAGCCATGTTCAGAGCCATAGCCACCGCTTCCCGCGCGTGGCAGGCGTGTAACGGGTAGGCCCAGTTGGAGTTATTCGGCTGATAATAGCGACCGAATCCGATATACCGGTGGCATTTGATGGACTGGAGGGTTTTGTAGTACGGCGCATCGCATTCGATTTCGAAGCTGAGGTTGCTGCCGGCCAGATGCGGGTTGGCCATGATTTGGATCTTTTTGCCGCTGCGGGTGTAGGCCGTTATGTTTTCGGTCGCGAAGGGCAGTTTGACCCGCAATTGCTGGAATGGCATGAGTCTTTCCAGCACCAACAGTTTGATCTGTTCGTCGTAGCCATCGATCTTTGCCCAGACCGTCACATTGGGGAGGGAACGCGGGCTGTAGAACCGGAGCTGGAAATTATGCTCGTCGTCGAGGGTCATCTGGATCGTCTGGTCGGTGTAGAAATTCCGATCGGGATTGTCCAGAAACAGCTCCGAAGGTTCGTCGTCGTTGAACATGTAGTAGGTGTTTTCGGCGTTGTAATCCGATCGGGTCATGTACACCGGAAACTGGTTCGGCGCATTCACGCCGGAATCGGTCAGCAATTTGTTCTCTTTCTTACAGCCGATTAGCAGCAATGCGCTGAAAACCAGTAGGCTGTAAAGGCCTGCAAGAAAAGTTTTTCTCATAGTGCGTTTGTTTGAATGGCGATTGTTTTACGTCTGTTTCGTAGAAATCGCCCGCGAAGATAGACAGTTAAACAAAAAAAAAAAAAACGCACTTTGAGTTTTGTAAATATTAGTCTTTCTGTCGAGGGGTCGAACTGTTTTGTAATCAGGCAGAAAACAAAAAAGCCCTTCTGCCGGGCCTCCCTCGCGAGACGAGGGGGCCGAGCAGAAGGGCAGACCGAAAGAGGGGTAAGACGGAGAGCTATTCAGTAGTTCGCTCTCCGAATGGGGCCATATGTTTTACAGTCTTAGTTGTATCCGGATTGAGCTTTAGATATGGTGGCGGTGTAGGGATAGAGCATGCCTGGTCGGAATTCGAATTCTTGGAATTTTGTGATATAATTCGTGGTGGTGCCATTGTCCCGCACCTTTATCTCGAACTGTTTCATCTCGGTATATCCGTAGACGTAGAAAGTGTATTGGTTATCTGTTCCGCGAGTCACCGTGAGGTCGTTCGTATAGGCCGGATCGGTATCTCTACCGAGCCAGAACAGGAGTCCGGAACGACTGCGAATCTCTTTTGCCGTAAATTCCACGATTTCCGCCTCCGGGCTGAAATCCTGAGCGTTCAGTTTGACGTTGAACACGATCTTTGCCGTCCGAGGTACCAGCGGGAGGTCTATCGTATTGATTTTATTGTAGTCCAGTAACACATCGCTAAAAGCTGTTCGGGTCAGCGGCAACTCCAGGTCGTTCACATCCCTGTATGTCCGTAAGGCTTGGAACGTTTCGAGGTCTCCGCTAAAACGGCTGTATGTGTCGAAGTCGTTTGCGATGGCATACACTCGGCAGTAAGGATTCGTCTCCAAAAAGGGTGTTTCGATGCTGATATTCACCGTATCGAAAGCCAGTTCGTTGATCGCACGGTTGAAGAGCATATCGCCGTACCGGCTGAATCCGATCAGGACAAGGTTTTTGACTTCGCTTTTCAACGATGGATCCGCAGATTTCGACATGCTGCTGGCGACACTGACGTTGACGGTGAGTTGCAAGCTTTTGCCGAGTTGGGTGATATTTAAATTGTGGGTCAGTGTTCCTCCCTCTTCTTTAAGCTTCAGTTGCGCTGTGCGCGGCGAACTTTCATTCGCCTGAACGATCAGTACCAGCAATTCGTTGGTTGTCCGTCCGTCGATACTGAGCCACTCCGCAGCTTCGGCCGGAATCTCGGCAACCCATTTCACGTTGCTGTGCACGGTGATTTCTATCGTGTCTTTCTCGTAGGTAAGTTGCTGGTTTTGTTGTAATGTGGGTGTCAGCAGATAAGGTTTCGCTCCGTTGAGAATCCCGTCGTCGTCGCTGTCGAGGTAACCGTAAATATCCGGGATTTGAACGTTCGTGATACCGAGTGCGGTGTAACGTTTCCGGAGGTATTGGCTGATGTATTCGGCGTTGATCTGTGTGCGATTATACTGAATTTTCTGTAGAAGTTCCGTGTTTGTAATTCGTCCGTTGTCTCGGATGTCATTGGCGATTTTTGCGGTTCGTTCGCTGAGCTCTGCTTCGCCGCCGTAGCCTTGCAGGAGGCAGGAGATAGCGAGCAAGGCGGCATTTCCCTCTCCGTTGTGGCTGATGTCCATGCAGTCGGAGGCCATATTTTCGTTCAGGGTAATGCCGAAACTGGCGAGTACTTCGCTTTGGGCGATTGTCCGGGCTTCATCGAAGGTTTTGTGTTCTGTTGTCATCAGGTGACGCAGGCGTTCGGCTTCGAGGGTGGTCAGCAGGTTGATGTTCTTGTCGCCGTCGCTGAGTTTCGTGATGCTGCGGAGGGTGATCGGCGCTTCTGAGAGTTCATCCCGGACTTCGTTGAAGTAGTAGCCTTGGGCAATCAGTTCGGCATAAGGGGTGGTGATTTTGGCAGGCAGAGAGAAGTTACCCAGGTCATTGGTGATTTGGGTTTCGTAACTTTCGCCTGTCGGGCGAAGCATGTCATCCAGCGGGTAGATGGTTACGGAGGTTCCGGTTATGAATGGGCCTTTCTGGACGGTACCGTTGATTTGTTGCGGCGAGGCCGGAGGTGTATCGATTTTTTCTTTGTTGCAACTGCTGAAGAGGCCGACGGATATGAGGGATCCGACACAGCAGGTGAGGATGGCTAAATGTTTCATAAGTACCGAATTGAATTGGTATCCAAAGTTAAGTTTTATTTTATGCGGGAGCAAACCGGGGGATAAAATACGACAAGAAACGGCATAATAGCCGTGTCTTGTCGTATTTGTTGGGTTCGAAAAGCGGGTGATTCGTTTAGTCGCTGTCGATTTCGTCTTCCGGAAGCGGGAGCTCGTACTTGGTGTCGATAATCTCCTTGTCCGGGAAGAAGAAGGAGGCTTCCCAAGCCGCATTTTCGTCGCTGTCCGATGCGTGAATGGCGTTCCGGGTCTTCGAAGCGGCGAATTTTTTGCGGATAGTCCCTTCGGCAGCCAGCTCCGGGTTGGTCTTGCCGATCAGTTCGCGGAACTCGGCCACGGCATCCTGCGACCCCTCTTTTTCGAGCACTGCGGCTACGATCGGCCCGGAGGTCATGAAGAGGTAGAGGTTCCGGAAAAAGGGCCGTCCTTTGTGTACGTAATAGAATTTTTCGGCGTCCGAGCGGCTGAGGTAGGTCATCTTCAGTGCGATGATCCGAAAACCTGCCTTTTCGATCATGGTCAGGATTTCACCGATGTGGTTCCCCCCCACCGAATCCGGCTTTATGATGGTAAAGGTTCTCTGTCCCATAAGGTATTGAGGTGTTGATGGGTGAATAATTTCGGATAAAGATAGCAATTATTTCGGACGAATGAAATTCAGCGGTCGGCACGGTGGAAAAACGGGGCGCGCGGCGGCGGAGAGAAAAAAGAGGCGACGCGTATCACTCGTCGCCCTCGAATGTGTTTCGGGCGGCCGTATATCCTTCCCATTTGGCGATACAGGCGGCGAAGTCGGCCGGATATTCCGATTCGAAATAGACCTCCTGGCGCGTTTCCGGGTGTACGAATCCCAGACTCAGCGCATGCAGTCCGTGGCGCGGCATCGCGGCGAAGCAGTTTTCGACGAACTGTTTGTATTTGCTGAAGGTGGTGCCTTTCAGAATCCGGTCGCCGCCGTAACGTTCGTCGTTGAAGAGCGGGTGGCCGATCGACTCCATGTGTACTCGGATCTGGTGTGTCCGTCCGGTTTCGAGCCGGCATTCGACGAGGGTGACATATCCGAACCGTTTCAAGACCCGATAGTGGGTCACGGCGTGTTTCCCCACCGGCCCGTCGGGCGGAAAGACGGCCATGCGCATCCGGTCGGTGGTGCTGCGGGCGATGTTTCCCACGATCGTCCCTTCGTCTTCGTTGAAGTTGCCCCACACCAGTGCGTGATAGATGCGTCGAATGGTGTGGTCGTAGAATTGCCGGGCCAGAAAGGCGTGTGTCCGCTCGTCTTTCGCCACGACCAGGAGTCCGGAGGTGTTTTTGTCGATCCGGTGGACGAGTCCGGCCCGCATGTCGCCCTGTTCGAAGAGCGGAAGGCCCCGCAGGTGAAAGGTGAGGGCGTTGACCAAGGTGCCGGTATAGTTTCCGTGTCCCGGGTGTACGACCATTCCGGCGGCTTTGTTGACGACGATCAGGCGGTTGTCTTCGTAGACGATGTCGAGCGGAATGTCTTCGGCGATGATCTCCAGTTCGCGCGGCGGGTAGGGCAGCACGATCGATATCCGGTCGAGGGGTTTGACTTTGTAGCTTGATTTGGCGGGTTGCCCGTTGACGAGGATGTTGCCGGCATCGGCTGCGGCCTGAATGCGGTTCCGGGAGGTGTTTTCGAGCCGGGTGGCCAGAAATTTGTCGAGCCGCAGCAGTCCTTGCCCCTTGTCGGCCACGACGTTGAAGTGTTCGAAGAGTTCGTCTTCGCGTTCGTCGCCGAATTCGCTGATGTCGTCGGTGTCGAGGGTCGTCGGTTCGCCGACGGCAAGGGGTTTGTCCGGCTTTGTCATCGGTGGGTTACTCTTTTTCCCGGTCATTATCGGCACTCTCTTCTTCGTCTACGGCATATCGCCGGGTCGCTGCGTCCGAGCTTTTGGAGGACGATGCGATCTTTTGTGTATCCAGGGTTAGCCACAGCGAGACTTTCCCGCCGTAGTCCGTCCGGCTCTGCTGGTTGGGTTCCTGTCGATAGACGCGGGCGTCTTCGGTGTCGTTGGTTCCGATTCCGGAGTCGAATTTGATGTTGCCGACGTTCAGTCCGACTTCCCACAGCCGACTCTTGGCTTCGCGCAAGGTGAGTCCGATGACTTTAGGAATCCGGGGCAGGGGCGAGGAGTGGTTGACGCCGACCACGAGGGTGATGCCGGATCCGAGTTCCGCTTTGGTGCGCGAGTCGTGGGTGATGGATCGGCCTTTGTAGAGCTCGTCGAGGACGTTGTTGGTGGCCATGTCGGATCGGTAGACGAGTCGCTCGATCTCGAATCCTTTGGTTTCGAGCATGTTTTTGGCCTGTCGCAGGGAGTAGCCGGTCACGTACGGAATCACGTCGGTTCTGGGCCGGAAGGCGTTGACGGTCAGGAATACGCGCCGCCCTTTCTTGACGCCCATCCCGGGTTTCGGGCTCTGGTCGAGGATCTGGCCGGGCTTCTGCTTCGGCATGTAGAGGGAGTCGATGATCTCCAATCGCAAGGCTCCCTGTTCGCTCATTTTTCGCGCTTCGTCGAAGGTGTGCCCGATCATGGTCGGCACGATGATCCGTTGCCCGTGACGGGTGTAGATGTTCAGAACGAGGTTGACGACGAAATAGAGGATGATGCCGATACAGAGGGCCATCACGATATTCCGAAGGATGATGTTCCGGCGGATGGTGTCGAGCATGCGGGCGAGCACGGGGGGTAATTGTCTCTTGCGGGGGTTCCGGGGGGCGCCGTTGCGGCGAGGGGTAGGGGGAAAGGGTGTCGGTGACATAACGCACAAAGTTACATTTTTTATTTGTTCGTTTATCGGTTCTTTGTGCCGGATAGAACCGTACCTTTCTTGAAAGAAAGGTACCCAAAGAACTTTTGCAGAGGTCGTCCCGGTGGGCCGACCACGGGTTCTCTCCGCCTTGTTCGTTGGGCTGAGATTTTCAAGCGAGGCGCGCGTGGGGTTCTATGCCCATTATTAGCGCGCCCGCCAAAATCCAGCCCAACCAATCGGGCAGACACGGCCAGAGCATCCCGCAGGGATGCGCTCTGAAGTTTTTTGGTTCTTTTTGTTCACAACCGACGCTGCCAGCGAGGGCAATGCAAACGTAGTTTGCCAATTGCCGAGCTGGCGAGGAGGAAAACGAGCGGAGCGAAGTTAAAAAGAACAGTATCAGCCGGGGCAAATACGGATATTCGAACGAAATAAAAAGATTAATGTTTGACCGGTCGGTAGAATGTGTCTCGTTCCACCGGTTCGAATCCCGCCGCCCGCACCAAATTTTCCATTCGTTCCGTCGAGAGCCGCGGTCGTTGATCCTCCGCCCCCGCCATCGAATAGATTTTGGTCGTGTCGTCGATGGTGCCGTCGATGTCGTCCGCGCCGAACGAGAGCGCCAGCTCCGTCGCTCCGATTCCCAGCATCGGCCAGTAAGCCTTGATGTGCGGGATGTTGTCCAGGTAGAGCCGTGAGAGCGCCATCATCTTCATATCCTCCGGCAGCGAGACCTCGCCCACCACCGACATGGAGTTGTGCAGGTTTCTGTATTTCAGCGGGATGAAAGCATCGAATCCATGAGTCCGATCCTGTAGCTCCCGTAGCCGGCGCAGGTGGTCGATGCGGTGTTCATAGCTCTCGATGTGTCCGTAGAGAATCGTGCAATTGGTGGAGATGCCCAAGCCGTGCGCCGCTTCATGCGTGGCGAGCCACTCTTCCGCCGTCGGTTTTTCGGGGCAGATCCGTTCCCGAATTTCCGGTGCGAAGATCTCGGCTCCGCCGCCCGGAATCGCCTCCATGCCTGCCTCTTTGAGCCGTTGCAGTCCTTCGGCGAGCGTGAGCCCCGCTTTGGAGATGATGTAGTGCAGCTCCACCGCCGTGTAGGCCTTGACCGCCACGTGGGGCAACTGCTTTTTCACCCGCCGGATCATCTCGCAGTAGTAGTCCAAATCGTGCTCCGGATGTACCCCGCCCACGATGTGCACCTCCGTAATCGGTTCTCCGCGCCGTTCGGCGGCCAGTTGTTCCACCGCGTCGAGATCGTGGTACCAGGCATCCGGTTCGCCCGCTCCGCGCCGATAGGAGCAAAAGCGGCAGCGGAAAACGCAGATGTTGGTCGGTTCGATGTGGATGTTCCGATTGTAATAGACCTCGTTGCCCGAGACTTGCCGTTTGCGGGCCACGGCGAGGGTGCCCAACAAGGCGATCGGCGCTTGGCGCATCAGGGTGAGCGCTTCGTCGTCGGTGAGGCGGTGGCTTGTCGCCGGATTTTCCGGGTTCAGCAGTGCTGTGGCGATCTGTTCGACTTCGGGTGCGAGGTGCAGGTGGTGAAGCAGCGGAGTATTCATGGCACTAATCAAGGAGAGACGGAGTGGAGGGTTCCTACGAAAAAGCCTCCTTATCCCGCTCCGGTGGGGAAAAGAAGGCTCGACGGGCCTTGAAAATCAAAAAGCCCCCGTATCGAATGGAAGGTGTATAACCTATGCCTGACGGAATTCGTCCGAAACGGTCAGTTTCTTACGCCCCTTGGCCCGCCGTGCCGCCAGCACGCGCCGTCCGTTCGGAGTAGACATACGTTCACGGAAACCGTGTTTGTTGACGCGTTTCCGTTGCGAAGGTTGGAAAGTCCTTTTCATGATTATCTTCTATTTTCTTGATTTACAACGCGGTTTGCCGACACGAGGCCGGAATTGCAGGGCAAAGATACGCTTTTTCCCGGTTCCTGCAAACAGCCCTGTTGCCGAAGCGCCTATTTTTTAGGCAGGACGAGTACTTTCTTGGTCTGGAAAAATTCGCTGTCGAACCAGGTGGAGACCGGAAGTTGTTCGGTTCGTCGTCCCGCGGCGGCGATCTCTTCGTCCAAATCGCCTCCTTTCAGATAGATAATGCCGTAGGTGGTCCGTCCCCAGGTCCAGCCGACGAAGGTACGCAGGTCGGTCACGGCGCGGCTCACGACCCAGTCGAACCGGCTGCGTCCGCCGTCCAGCTGTTCGACGCGGCTGTGTTCGGCCCGTACGTTGTCGAGCCCCAGCGCCGTGGCTATCTCCTGTACGACGCGTATCTTTTTGCCGATGGAGTCGACGAGTGTGAACTGGACGTCGGGATAGAAAACGGCCAGCGGAATTCCCGGAAAGCCGCCGCCGCAGCCTACATCCAGAACGGTCTCGCCGGGTACGATCAGCCCGGTGCGGGCGATGGCGAGCGAGTGGAGGATGTGGTGTTCCTCGATCCGGTCGATGTCTTTGCGCGAGACGACGTTGATCCGGGCGTTCCACTCGCGGTAGAGGTCGGGCATGGCGGCGAACTGTTCGCGCTGCCGCGGGGTGAGGTCGGGAAAGTAGCGGTCGATGAGTGACATGCGTGTGGGGTCAGAGCAGTTTCCGGTCGGTGATCAGTGTGCAGAGCTTTTCGCGGGCCCGGTGTATCCGGGTTTTGACGGTGCCGATCGGCAGGGCGAGCTGTTCGGCGATCTCTTCGTAGGAGTATTCGCGGACGAAGCGCAGTTCGATCATCGTGCGGTAGTGGGCCGGAAGTTCCTCCATCAGGGAGTCGAGCTGGCGGCTGTTCTGGTGCGAGATGATCCGCTCTTCGGGGTTCGGGGTGTCGCACGGCGGGTTGATGCGGCCGTGCCGCTCGCCGTCGGGCTCGTCGATCGAGAGGGTGTTGCCTGCCGACCGTCTCCGCCGGGCGTAGTCGATGCACAGGTTCCGGGCAATGGTGTAGATCCACTGTCCGAAGGTGTAGGCCGGGTTGTATCGCGAGAGGTTGAAGTAGGCTTTTACGTAACTCTCCTGCAAGATGTCTTCGGCGTCGCGTTCGTCGGCGCATTTGGCGAGCACGGCGGCCCGGAGCGTATGCCGGTAGCGTTCGAAAAGGGCTTCGTAGCAGGTGGCGTCGCCGGCCAGCGTGCGTTCGATCAGCTCCTGGTCGTTCGGCGGCGGTAGGGTCATATCCATAAGCGCTGGCTGGGTCTGAGTCGGCGTCCGATCCAGTGGAACAGTTCGCCGACGGGTGCGCAAAAGTCGTGCGCGATGTAAGCCCACAGGATGCGCCGTTCGCCCACCCGCCGGGCAATCATCCGGACGGTGGCGAGCATCGCGAGCTCCCGCAGGGCGAAGAGGCCGATGCCTGCGATCCACAGCACCGGCGGCAGCAGCACGCCGAGGGCGATCGTCGCGGCGATCAGCAAGGCGCGGGTCAGCAGTTCGAAAAAGACGGTCGCCCTGACCCGCCCCGGGTAGAGGTCGAATCCGGCGCCGCGGTAGCGTTGTTCGGCCCGCCACCAGCGTATCCCGCCCCACTGGAACTGGCGCATGGTGGCTCCGGGGTTGAGCATGACGCTGGTGCGCCGTGCGCATACCGGAGCGACTTTCTGGACGAAGAGGTCGTCTTCGCCGAGGGTCATCCGCAGGTGGGTGTAGCCTTTGTTGCCGAAAAAGAGGCGTTTGGTGTAGCCGATGTTGTTGTATATCCCGCGGTAGACGTGCCCGCGGATGGCTGCGTTGAGGTAGCGGATCGAGGTGGTGAGCCGCTGGCACCGCATGATTTTGTTGGCGATGCCCGGTCGGCGTTGGATGCCGGTGTAGCCGACGACTAATTGCCCTCCGTTGAATCCCCGCGCCATGATTGACAGCCACTTGTCCGACGAGGGTATCGAGTCGGCGTCGGTGAAGATGATGTTGTCGTACCGCGCGGCCTTGATACCGACGGTGAGGGCCAGTTTCTTGCTGTGCCGGAAGACGGGGTCGGCCTTGATGGTGGTGAATCGCAGGTGGGGGTATTGGGCCTGCATCATGACGAGTTCGTCGGTGAGGTCGATTTTCGACCCGTCGTCCACGACGACGACTTCGTAGTTCGGGTGTTTCTGGGTGAGGAGTTTCGGCAGGTGTTCGGTCACGTATTCCGGGTCGTCGGCCACGACCACGACGACCGAAACGGGCGGTGTGCCGGCCCCTTCGGGTTCGCGCAGGCTGTGCCGGTGGGTGGCCACGCGGCCGTAGCGTAACCAGTAGACGAGCTGGACGATGGCGCAGAGAGCAAGCAGCAGTGTGAGGTAGATTTGATAGGGAGGATATTGGTCGATAAACTCTTTCATGCGCAGTCGGGAGAAAGATATTATATAGAGTATCCGCCGGAGCGGCCCCGCAAATATACGATAAAAAATCGGGGGGAAAAGGTGTGTTTTACACCGACGATTTCCGTTCGAGTTCCAGGAGTCGGATTTTGCGTTGAATCCCTGCGCTGTAGCCGGTGAGCGAGCCGTCGGAGCCGATGACGCGGTGGCAGGGAACGAGGATCGGCAACCGGTTTCGTCCGTTGGCGTTGGCCACGGCGCGCACAGCAGCGGGCCGTCCGATCATGGCGGCCTCTTCGGCGTAGGAGCGGGTGCGACCGTACGGAATCCGTAACAAGGCCGACCAGACCTGGAGTTGGAACGGGGTGCCGAGCAGGTGGAGGGGTACGTCGAACCGGGTGCGTCTCCCGGCGAAATACTCCGAAATCTCTTGTCGCAGCCGGTCGAGATGGGGATGGGGCTCATCCCGTATCTCGACTCTCTGCGGCAGGTGCTTGAATAGGTCGTTTACGCCGCGTTCGAGGTGTGCCCCTTCGACGAATTCGAACAGGACGATGCCCTGTTCGGAGGCGATGGCGATCATCGTGCCGAGCGGGGTGTCGACGGGCTGGCGGTAGAGCTTCGGTTCCGAGCGCATCGGGTGTCGAACGGAGGGATCAAGACGGATTACAGCAGGAACGAAAGCCCGATATTGACCTGTTGTACGTTCGGCCCTCTGTCGCTCACGAAGATACTCTGCGGATAGTAGCGTGCCGATACGGCCACCCACCGATAACCCACGTTGCACTCCACACCGTAGTGGAAATTTCTCAGGTTCAGGCTCGAATGCTGTTTTTCGGTATGCTTGGCGCCCGTCTCATCCAGATATTTCACTTTGGTGTGTCCCTGGAGCCGGAGTCCGCCGACGACGCCGAAGTTGATGAAGCCCGGAGCCCGTTTCCCCGCTTTGCTTCGTCCGAACTGGAACTCGGCGAGCAGCGGCAGGTTGAGGTACATGGTGGTCAGTTTCGTTTTTTTGAAATCGACTCCCGGTCTGTCGTATCGGTAGTCCGGCACGATGTAGCCGTTTTCGTCCTGCGTCAGAGTGATGTCGCGGTCGAACCGGAAGTTGTTGATTTCGAATCCGAGCCCGGTGATGAGGCCGAAGTGGCGGTTGGAGACGATGGTCAGGTCGACGAGATTGACGTTCACGCCGATCGATTTCGGACTCTGACGCAGGTATTCCGCTCCGTTCGGCAACTTCATGCTGCCGAGGTTCCGCACCAGGCCGTTGTAATAGATGCCGACGCCCGACCAGTGGCCGCCGTACCATTTCCATCGTTTGGGCACGCGTCCGGAGTATGGGCTCGATCCGGAAATCAGGTCGATGTTGGTCTGTGAAGGGGTCTGCGTTACAATCAATTTTTTTTGTGATCCGATGTTCCGCACGATGATCGTATCCGCTCCGCCGCCGACCCGTTCGGTGCTGTCGATCTCTTGTGCCGTCGCCGGCCGGAGCAGGAAGAGGGCGCCGAGGGCGAAGAGCAGGTGTAAGGGTTTTTGCATGGTTTTCATATCGTTAGGATAGATGGCTTCCGGAGAACCGGTAGGACAAATATACGATAATTCGGAAGAAATGGCAATCGCCGGTCGTGTTTTGCGCTTGTTCGGCCGGTGTGGCATTGTCGTTGGGGCCGAACGGCCCCGCCCCGGGCTACCGCAGCCTCAATACGGGCACGCTGAGCGACGTCAGCAACAGCGGGTTCAGTTGGTGTTCCGCGACGAGCGGCATTCATGGAGTGTACTTGAATTTCGGCGTAACGTGGCTCAATCCCGGTCTTGCAAATAATCGCGCCTATGGTTTTCAGTTGCGTTGCCTCTCGGAATAAACGGGGGTAGAGGCGGCCAGTAAAACACCCTTTGGGTGCGCCCCGGGCTACCGCTATCGGGATACGGGCGCGCTGGGCAGCGTCGGCAGCAGCGGTTGCAACTGGGCTTCCACGGTCAGCAGTATCCATGGCATGTACCTGGGTTTCGACGTGACGAACCTCGGCCCCAGCAGCGCGTACAGCCGCTCCTATGGTTTTCAGTTGCGCTGCCTCTCGGAATAAACGGAACGGCAGAACAGACGCTGCCGGGATAACGACCGGCGCCGTGACGGGGCGTTTCGTGTGCGGGTTTTTGCTCTATTTTTTTTGGTGTGTATCGGGTTTCCGTTGTATTTTTGTCCGGAAAGCACCGACTTTTTAGCCCCGGCATGCACCTATTCTATATACCCGATATAACGGACGGAGCCGACCTTTATACGCTGGCGGACGACGAGGCGCGCCATGCGACCGGCGTGTTGCGCCTGCGGGGCGGCGACCGGGTGCGGCTGACGGACGGATGCGGCGGGTGGTATGAGGCCGAGATCGTGGCGGGGGCGACGCCGAAAGCCTGTCGGGTGCGTATTCTGTCGCGCGAGGCGGAGCATGGGCGGCGGCCTTATCGGCTGCATGTGGCGATCGCGCCGACCAAAAACATCGACCGGTACGAATGGTTTCTGGAGAAGGCCACCGAAATCGGGATCGATCGCATTACGCCGCTCGTGTGCGAGCATTCCGAACGGAAGACCGTTCGTCGGGATCGGGGCGAGAAGATCGTCCTTAGTGCTGTAAAACAGTCTCTTAAGGCTTACGTGCCGCGGTTGGACGAGGCGACGGCATTCCGGGATTTCGTCGCTGCGACCGATACGTTGTATCGGAGTCGTTTTGTGGCCTATTGCGACGAGGGGACGCCGCTGGCGGAGCGGATCGCATTGTTTTCCGCTTTGCGCGACGCGGCGGTCGATGTCTCGGGCGCGGAATTTTGCGTGCTGATCGGGCCGGAAGGGGATTTCTCTCCGACGGAGATCGCGGCGGCGAGGGGTGTCGGCTTTCTCCCTGTCTCGTTGGGCGAGAGCCGCTTGCGGACGGAGACGGCGGGGGTGATGGTGGCAGCGATGGCGCAATTGGCGGCGGAAAACACCACGAGAAACGATTGATACGAAAAGGGATGCACTGCGGATCGGGAAAAAACAGTAAATTACGCTACTACGTCGGTTGTCTGTGGCGCGAGGCAGTGCCGGGCGTCTGGCTGCGGTGGCGGTTGAAGCGGGTGTTGGCGCGGGCCCGCCGGCGGAAGGACTGGGTCTATATCGAACGGCGGGTGAATTACTATTGTCGTTTGAACGCGCCGGTCGTTTTATCGGCCGATTCGCCGCGGCTGGGCGAGCATACGCGCAAGGGGATGAATTCGGTCTATTATTTCGATACGAAAGAGTTCACCCGGTGGTTCGATCCGGAACTGCGGTGGCGGGTTTGCCCGGGCGACGTGACCTATGTGCCGGAGTGGCCGGCGGTGGTGAAGAGCCGCCCGATCGCGACGGAGGGGGAAGGAGGATGGGCGAATGCATGTTCCGTGCTGCTTAATTTGAACAAGATCAGGCACTTTATCTTCCTCAAAGACCGGATCCCGTTTCGCAGGAAACTCGACCGGGCGATCTTTCGCGGCGATGTCAATCGCACCACTAAGCCGCATCGGGTGCGCTTTATGGAGCGTTATTTCGGGAGCGAGGTGTGCGATTGCGGCATTATTTCGTCGGCCGGAGATTGTCCGCAGGAGTGGATGAGGCCCAAAATCTCGCTGTGGGAGCATTTGAAATATAAATTCGTGATGACGCTGGAGGGGAACGACGTGGCCAGCAACCTGAAGTGGGTGATGTCTTCCAACTCGTTGGCGGTGATGCCTCGGCCGAAGTACGAGACTTGGTTTATGGAGGGAACGCTCGTGCCGGGGTACCACTATGTCGAGATTCGGGACGACTTTTCGGATTTGCCGGAGAAAATGGCCTATTATGCCGCCCATCCGGAGGAGGCGGAGCGGATAGCGGCCCATGCGCACGAGTATATCGCACAGTTCCGCAACAAACGGCGGGAGCGGATAATTTCGTTGTTGGTGTTGGAGAAATATTTCCGGATGACCGGACAACTGACTCCCGAAACGACCGAACGGTCGGCCGGGCGATAGAACAATCATACTGATTATGGATTGGACCAATATATTTACGATGCTGGTACTGGGCAGTTTGCTGCCTTTTGCCGTTCCCGGCGTGCGGTTCCAGGGGATCGTGGCGGCGGTGGTGATTGCCGTCGGCGCTGTGTTCGCGGCGGTGGCGGGAGTGACGGCCATTGTGTTGCCTGCCGGGGTGACGGTGCCTGCCGGCGATTTCGTGCTTCCCGAGATGGATGCCATCGGAGGGGTTTTTGCCTTGGCCGTGGCCATTAGCGGCGTGGCGTGCTCGGTGTACGCCGTGGGATACCTGCCGGGGCATGCGACGGGGAAAAATCAGGTGCAGACGGGGTTGCATTTCGCAGCTTTAGTGGCGCTCTTCTACTCGATGCTCGGGGTGATCGGGGCGACGGATACCTACGGCTTCTTGTTCTGGTGGGAGTTGATGACCCTCAGCTCGTTCGTGCTCGTGATGTTCGATGGGGAACGGAAAGAGGTTTTGCATGCGGCGGTGGGGTATCTCGTTCTGATGCACATCGGCTTTTTCCTCTTGTTGGGCGGCTTCGTGGCGCCGCAGGGCGGAGAGGCGTTTTTTGCAGGACGGGGGATGACCGTACCGGCTTTTCTGCTCTTTCTGGTCGGCTTCGGACTCAAGGCGGGGATTTTCCCGCTGCACATGTGGTTGCCGGTGGCTCATCCGGCGGCTCCGTCGCACGTCTCGGCTATGATGTCCGGGGTGATGATCAAGATGGGGATCTACGGAATCGTGCGGTCGGCTTTGGCTTTGACGCCGGACGGAATCTTTGCCATGGGGCTGTTGGTTTTCGTGCTGGGGGCGGTGACGGCGGTCTTCGGGATCGCCCGGGCGGCGGTGCAGACCGATATCAAACGGCTGTTGGCCTATTCGTCGATCGAAAATATCGGGATAATCTGTCTCGGGATCGGGCTGGGGCTGTTGGGACGGTCGGTCGATAGCGACTTTCTGGCCTATGCGGGGTTCGGCGGAGCGTTGTTGCATGTGCTGGGGCACTCCAACTACAAGACGATGCTCTTCCTGGGGGCGGGATCGGTGGTAGCGGCGACACATAATCGGGATATGAACCGTTTGGGGGGATTGCTTCGGCGGATGCCGGTGACGGGCATTCTCTTTCTGGTGGCGACGATGGCTATCTGTACGGTGCCGGGGCTGGTGGGATTCGCGTCGGAATTCGTGCTTTTCGACGGCCTGTTCGGGGCGATTACCCGGGGCGAGATGGTCGCAGTTGCGGTGGCGGGGATTGTGGCTTTGGCGTTGGTGGGGGGCTTGACCCTGATGACCTTTACGAAGGCTTACGGGATTACCTTTCTCGGAAATCCGAGGGGATGTGCGGCGCGGGAGGCGCATGAGGTGGGGGCGGTGATGCTCTTGGCGCAGGTGCTGCCTTTGGCGGGGATTTTGGCCGGGCCGGTGCTCTATCCTTATATTGTGCTCGAAAATGCCGATGTGCTGTTCGGGGCGCGGTACTATGCCCAGCCGATGATCGACCGGATGTGGATCGTCGAGGGGGTGATGGCGGGGGTGGTGTTGCTGACCGTCGGGTTGGTTTTCCTGAAACAGTGGCTGAATCGGAGGGCGGGGGTCGCGAGCGTGCGGCGGCCGACGTGGGGGTGTGCTTTCACGGCGCCGGACAAGCGGATGCAGTACACCGCATCGTCGTATAACCGCGAGTTGCAGACCATGTGGGGCGACCGGCAGCGGGAGTCGACCTCGTCGGCTTTGCCGGAAGAGGAGATCTTTCCGGCGGAGCGTGCTTTCTCGACCGAGGATCGCGATACGACGGCCCGGGCGGTGACCCATTGGTTCGCGCATCTGTTGCGGCGGTGGACGGCGCGGCTGGCCCTCTTCCAGACGGGAAAGACGAACCACTATGTGCTCCATGCGCTGGTTTTGTTCGTGTTGATTCTGATATTGTCGCTCTGCGGGGCGTTGTAACGATTCGACGGTTATGTTTATCATTCCTTTATTTTTGATTCTGGTATCGGCGGTGTGCATCAAGGGGGTTGTCAATAAGACCCGCGCACGGCTGGCGGGGCGCAAGGGGGTTCGCTTCTTTCAGCCGTTGCTGACGGTGGGTGTTTTGTTGCAGAAGGGCGAAATTTACAGCACGTCGGCGACCTGGCTTACGCGCACGGCTCCGGCGCTCTATCTGGCGACCACGCTGGGGGTGGTGTTGCTCTTGCCGTTGGGGATTTTTCCGGCGGCGGTGAGCTTTTACGGGGATTTTATTCTGTTCGCCTATTTGCTGGGGTTCGGGAAACTGGCTTTGGTGCTGGCGGCGTTGGAGAGCGGAAGCAGTTTTCAGGGGATGGGATCGGCGCGCGAGGTGTTGTTTTCGATGTTGGTCGAGCCGTGTTTCTTCCTGCTGGTCGGGACGTTGGCGATGGTGACGAGCTACGGGTCGTTCAGTTCGATTTTCGCTACGTTTGATAATGTGTCGATGGATTGGCTGATGCTTTCGTTGGTGATGGGGTATGCTTTTTTGAATGTGGCGTTGGTGGAGAACGGCCGGTTGCCGGTGGACGATCCGCGGACGCATCTGGAGTTGACGATGGTGCATGAGGCGATGGTGTTGGATTTGTCGGGGGTGGATCTGGCGTTTATTCAGGTGGCGGGGTGGCTGAAACTCTCGATCTGGGGGGCGTTGCTGGTGAATGTGGTGGTTCCGGGCCAGGTGGAGGGATGGATGCTGGCGGGTTGGTTTTTGGTGGCGATGGCCGGTTACGGGGTTTTGGTCGGTGCGGTGGAGTCTTTGATGGCTCGCAATCGGATGACAAAGAATGCCACTTATCTGGCAACCGTATCGGCGATCGGTTTGTTGGGTTTCGGTGTGGCTTACGTACTGATGACTAGCGGGCTGAGTTAGGGAAGGGTAGGGGGTCCTATTGTCTGCTGCGGATGCGCGGACGAAGAATGGGATGAAGTTGTTGCATTGGTTAGGGCTGCCGGCAGCTTTAGGATGCGTAGCATCCTTGAAAGTTTTTCTGGTTCTCTTTGTTCACAAAGAGAACAGTTTGAGGCGGGACAGTGCCTAGACCGCGCGCCCCGCCTAAAGAAGCGATTCATCTATTTCGGCGATAGCCGAATATAGATGAATCGCGCAGGCGCGCGGACAACGAACTTCGCGCAAACATCCGTCGCCCGCCTAAGAGGGCATATTCTACCGGTTGGCACTCGGCCAATCCGGCAAGAATTGCCGCGGGCGACGGCAGCGGCGGAGCGAAAGCGGAGCCGCAGTGAGGCTGACATGGGGCGGAGAACTGGGGCGAGCTTGGGGCTGTGCTCTTGCGACCCTTTGGGTCGCGCGGGCCGAAGCCTCCGACCGCGGAGGGACGCACAGCGTCTTTTGCTGTCAGCCTTTACCCCAAACCCCGCAGGCTTCGACCCGCTTGAACTGAGAGCGAATAGCGCGATTCGCAGAATCGCCGTCCTCGGCGACAGGCCGAACCTGAAAGAATAGGGCATTGCAAAACGGGTTGGAGCCAGCGTGGCCGGAAACGAGCTCTGCGAAGTTGCAGGCCTACGCCTGGGATGGCTCCGGCCCGCGCGGCTCTACGAGCCGCAGGAGCACAAATAGGGTAGGGGCAGGTATTGGGTAGACACAGCCAGTAAGAGACGCTGTGCGTCCGTTTATTCCGAGAGGCAACGCAACTGAAGACAGTAGCCACGATCGGTTGTCGTATGCGGGCCGGTATTCGTCATATCAAAACGCATACGCATCCCGTAGATGCCGCTGACCCCAGCCGCCCAACTGTAACCATGGCTGCCGACGCTCCACAACGTTCCCTCGCCGCGGTCGCGGTAGCCCGGGGCGGGGCGACCAAAAATAGACGAACAATTAAATAACAACCCCTTATGTTGTTGCTATTCATTATTATATATGCCGTTTCGTTACTCTACGCCGCCGTCACCGAAAGGTTTCGGCACTATGCGTGGATCGTCGGCATGCAAGGGTGGTTGCTGATGGGGATCGCCCTGATGCAGCTCGGGCCCGGCGAAGGACTCGGAACCAAAATCTTCGTGATTGCCGAGACCGTCGCTTGCAAAGGGATACTCGTGCCGTATCTGCTCTTTCGGATCATCCGGCGCACCCGGATCAATCGCGTGAGCAGGAGAGCCATGTCCGCTTTCGGATCGTTGCTCCTCTCCGCCCTGGTGCTCGTCGTGAGCCTCTCGATCACCCGGTGGGTCGATGACTCGCAGCTCAACACCCTCTTTTTCGGCGTATCGCTCTTCGGACTCTTGATCGGGCTCGTGCTCGTCACCTCGCGGCAACGGATATTTTCACACCTAGTGGGGTTTCTGGTGATCGAAAACGCCGTATTCCTCTTCTCGCTCGCTGTGGGAACCGAATTGCCCATGCTGGTCAATGTCGGTATTCTGCTCGATATCCTGATGGGCGTCCTGATGCTCGGACTCTTCCTCTCCAAGATCGGCGAACGGCTGCCCAACCTCGACAACGAAAAACTCTCTTCCATCAAAGACTGATTCCTTAACGCTATATGCTGATTCATCTTTTTATTCTATCGTCGGTACTCGCCCTGCTCGTGGGGGTGGCGCGTCAGCGGGCCTACGTGCAGTTCTTCGCCGGTCTCTTTTTCGCCGTGCAGGCTGCGTTCGCCGTTTGGGCCGTGCTGAACCGCGGGACGACGACAGCCCTCTACTTCACCTTCGATACGCTGGGGGTGACCTACTATGCCTTGATGGCGCTCGTCGGATGGCTTTGTTGCTGGCAGAGCAGCCGCTATCTCGATCAGGAGAACCTGCGGGAGTACAAGATCTACCTGATTTCGTTGATTGCGCTGAACGTGGCACTGACCGGCGTCTATTTCGCCAATAACATCACCGTGACCTGGATTTTCCTCGAAGCCACCACCCTCGCGGCGGCGGGGCTGACCTATCACCGGCGCACTTTGCGCAGCCTGGAGGCTACCTGGAAATACATCTTTATCAGCTCCGTGGGGATTGCGATCGCTTACCTCGGCGTGTTGTTGCTGAGCACCGTGGCCGCGGCGGCTGAGGGAGAGGCCGACTTGTCGTATGCCGGGCTGACGCAGGCCATTGCTTCGGGGGCCGGGAATGCGCTCTATATCCGGCTGGCCTTTCTGTTTATCGTGGTGGGCTATAGCTCGAAACTCGAAATATTTCCGTTTTGTACCGTCGGTGTGGATGCCAACCACAGCGCGCCGACGCCGACTTCGGCATTTCTCTCGTCAGCATTGGTCGGCGGCGGATTCGTCGCGGTTTTTCGGGTCTGGAAGGCCATGCAGGGGGCACCGGAGGTGGCGGCTTGGTGCGGACATGTGCTATTGCTGTTGGGCGGCTTGTCGCTCCTGATGGCGGCGGTTTATTTGGGACGGACACGTAATTTGAAACGTTTGGCGGCCTATTCCACGGTCGAAAACAGCGGCCTGATGATGCTGGGATTGGGAATCGGGGGGATCGGTGTGTGGGCCGCGGTTCTTCATTCGCTGGCCCATACGTTGATCAAGGGCTCGTTTCTGATGCAGCTCAGCGTCGTGGGGAAGATGTTCGGCAACTACCGGGTGGCGCGGAATGGCGGCTATTTCCGGGTCGATCCGTTGGGGGGGCTGGTGCTGGTGTGCTGTCTGATCGCCTTGATCGCCGTGCCGCCGTCGGTGCTCTTCCGGACAGAGTACCTCATTCTGACCGGCTTGTTGGGAGAGGGATGGTGGTGGATTTTCATTCCGGTGGCGCTGCTCTTGGTGACGGTCATCTATTGGCTCTGTTCCAAACTGTTGCCGCTGTTGTTCCGGCCTGTCGATTTGTCGCGGGTGCGGATCGAGGGCCGGAATCCGTGGCTTTCGGCGGTGCTGTTGCTGATGGTGTTGGCCACCTTTGTGGCGGGAGTTTGGCAGGTGCCGGAGCTGGTCGGCCTGATCGATTCGATTGCATATTAATACGAGGATGGGAATGAATACATTGGACAGATGGGCGGTGTGTCGTCCGGCGACCTCGGGCGGCGTAGGGATTTTCCCCGAGGGGAAGATTCCGGAGTTGCCTTATGCGGCTTTTGCCGAAGATATGCGGCGGTTGTTGCTGGACGAGACCGGTTCGGCGGCAGAGGGGAGTCGGTGTGTGGCCTATTTCGCCGTGCCGCAGGGCGAAGCGGATCCAGGCGAGGGGATATCCGGGTTGACTTTTTATGCCCTGGTGGCGCGGGACGAGACGGGAGATATGCTGGCGGCGAAATACGTTCGAAATTACCACGACGAAGGCGAATTGGCGTCGTTGGCGGCGGAGATTCCGGCCTTGCACGTGTATGAACGGGATATCGTGGAGCGGTATGGCGTTCGTTTTGTCGGGACGCCGTGGGACAAACCGCTCCGCTATCCGTTCGACCGTTTCCGGCAGCGGGATCGGATCGATGCCTATCCTTTCTATTCGATCGACGGGCACGAGCTGCACGAGGTGCATGTCGGGCCGGTGCATGCGGGGATTATCGAGCCGGGCGCCTTCCGTTTTTTGTGCGACGGCGAGCGGATCGTCCACCTCGAAATCGCCTTGGGATACCAGCATCGGGGTGTCGAGGCGGGGATTACGGGGACTTCGCATCGGCTGCGGCAGATGTTGCTGGGCGAGACGATTGCCGGAGATACCGTGATCGGGCATGGGACTGCCATGGCGGGTATTCTGGAGTCGGGAGCCGGAGGAGAGTGGGAGGGAAACGGGTTGATCCGTTGCGAACGGGCCGTGGCGTTGGAGATGGAGCGGTTGGCGATCCACATCGGTGATACGGCCGCGTTGTGTATGGACTTGGGCTACCAGACGGGGCATGTGGCTTGCGAGGCGCTCCGGACGCTGGTCATCAATGCCATGCAGCAGTGGTGCGGGAATCGTTTCGGAAAGGGATTGGTGCGTCCGTTCGGGGCGAACCATCGTCTGACGCTGGAGCGGGCGAAGTACATCGAGGCGACTTTGGCCGAAGTGATGGAACGCTATCGGATGGTGGGGCGCGATCTGCTCTCTACGCCGTCGGTACTGTCGCGGTTGGAGGGGATTTGTACCGTGACGAGGCGGCAGGCGTTGCAGGTGGGAGCCGTGGGGCCGGCGGCCCGGATGGCGGGCGTGGTGCGGGATGCGCGGCGGGCTTTTGCTTTTTATCCGTTGGAGGGGTTCGAACCAGTGGTGATCGATGCGGAGGCCGACGGGATGAACGGCGACCTGATGGCTCGCCTGAAGATGCGGTTGCGGGAGGCGGAGGTTTCGTACACCATGATCGGAGCCGGGTGCAAGGAGTTGGCGGGGCGGTGGTTCGAGGCTTATCCCGCGCCGGACTATGGGCAGCCGCTGGCTCCGGAGGCGTTGGTCGTCTCCGTGGCGGAGGGGTGGCGGGGCGAAATATGCCATGTCGCTCTGACCGATCGCAAGGGAGAGCTGCGGGGCTATCGGATTTTCGATCCCTCGCTGCATAACTGGATGATGCTGGCCCTTTCGGTCCGGGGCGCTCAGATTTCGGACTTTCCGGTAAGTAATAAGAGCTTTAACCTTTCTTATTGCGGACACGATTTGTAGGGGCTTTCAGTGCGGTGTCCATATGCGGGCGGCGCGAGAGGCGCGCCCGGTTTCTAACCAAATAGAGCGGAACGAGATATGTTATTGACCAACTTTCGGGTGTTGTTACAGCATGGCACCCAATATATCAAGCACTTGGATCGAGTGACCCTGTGCGACGAGTTTCGGGGGCGACCCGTGCTGACCGGTGCCCGGCTGACGGCGGCTAAGCGGGCGCAGTTGTGCGCCTTGTGTCCGACGGGGGCGATTTCGTTCGATCCGAAAATGCGGCTCGATTTGGGGAAGTGTCTTTTTTGCGGCGAGTGCGCCGTGCAGTTTCCGGAACAGGTACGCTTCACCAACGACTACCGGTTGGCCGCTTCGACCCGCGAGGGCTTGGTTGTGACCGAGGGGGAAGAGCCCGAGTGGTTTTTTGATCAGGAGGCGGTGCGACCGGAAATCAAACGGTTGTTCGGCCGGTCGTTGCAGTTGCGCGAAGTCTCTGCCGGAGGCGATAACAGTTGCGAAATGGAGCTCGGGGCGGCCGGAAACGTCAATTTCGACATGGGACGCTACGGGATCGGTTTCACCGCTTCGCCGCGCCATGCCGACGGGATGGTGGTGACGGGGCCGGTGACTGCGAACATGGCGCGGGAGATCGAAATTACCTGGCAGGCGATTCCGGAGCCGAAACTTCTGATTGCGGTGGGAGCCGATGCGATTTCGGGCGGCCTGTTCGCCGGATCGCCGGCCGTGAACCGCGATTTTTTCGACCGGCATACGCCGGATCTCTATGTGCCGGGCAATCCGGCCCATCCCATGACCTTTATCACCGGGGTGCGGGCTCTGCTGGAGCCGCTTCCGGGGGTGGAAGAGGGTGGGGGTGAGGAGACGGCTGCGGAACCGAAAAAGGCGAGATGGGCGGCGGTGGCTCGATGGTGGCGGAAGACGCCGCCGGCGACGGATGAGGAGGTGATAGAAGAGGAGGGCGAGGAGATGGTTGCGGAGGAGGAGATCGAAGCGGCTCCGGCAGCGAGCGAAATCCCTGAACCGGAAGAGACCGTACTCCCAAAAAACAAAAAGCGGAAGACTATCGAATGACGAAAGTAGCGACCACCGGATTGTGGTCGCTATTTTTGAATTCGAGGTCGATCGTTTCGCACCCCACCGCTTCGACTCCCGGCCCGCACAAGGCGAAATCCACCACCGTTGTCGTCGTGCTTCCCGCTCGATAAGGCTCGTAGTCGTAGCGCACAGACGGGGTGCGGGAATCGTAAACGAACCTTAGGTCGGACGGAAAATCGGTCTGTCCGATCGGAAACGGGCGGAAATGAGCGTCTTGCAAAGCCGCCCGACTCGGTCGGTAGCCCGGTGGACAGCTGTTCCAATCCCCCGCCGTTATGCTGTAGGGCTTATCCGACAGGTAGTTCCGCAGAAAAGCCAGCTCGCGGCTCCGCATATCTCCCGTGTCGTAAGCCGTGTTGTGGGTGTTGTTGACGAAGAGCGTGTCGAGCCGTCCGGTCGCCGTATCCCGCACCGGAATCGCAGCGCTCAACAGGCAGCGCTTGAGGTTGAAAAGCCGCATCGGAAAGGAAAAACCGCTCGGATAGCTGTATCGTACCACTCGCTGCGGTCGCCACCGGCTGAAAGTCGCCACGCCGCCTTTGACTCTGCCCATCGGATCGGTCAGCGGAATCGGCACGAAATCGGCGACGTAGTTCAATCCCATCCAGCTCTCATATCCCGGCAGCGCTCGCCGCAGCGAGTCGTATTCATCGATGCCGTAGCTCCGTCGCGAGTCGAGGTCTACCTCCTGCAAGAGGATGAAATCCACTCTCGCCGAGTCTGCCGTCCGTTGCAGGAATCGGAGAATCCGTTGCAGATTTTCGACGGTTCTGGCCTGCGACGTGCGCATCCGCTTTCCTCCGTCGTAAAAGAAATCCATGTCGTCGCCCAGTCCGGCATAGCCGATATTCCACGATACGATCCGCACCGTGTCGCCGCGCCGTAAAACGGGCTCGTCGTCCGCTATCGCAGCCGTGTCGAGCACCTCGACCGGAGCCGGTCGCCACTCTCGTATCCAGAAGAGGCCGAGCAAAAGAAGAAGCCCCGCGACCAGTGTCGAGAGGCTCCATAAAAGGATGTGTAACAGATGTTTCATCATAGAAACCGTGAGAGTGAACGGCTACCGTTCCACCTGAATGGTGTAGTTCGGACGGAAGTGCACCACCGGCCATGCCACGTTTCGGAATTTACCCGATCGTTCACTCTCTCCATCCGGTACCTGCTGCCGGAAGGTGTAGCCCACCTGTAACAAATTCGGCCGATACGTCTCTTGTTGCAATCGAATCGGCATCTCTGCCCCGAAGCGTTTCAATGCGCCGCCGAAGTACTTGATGACGTCATAGCCCCGGAACGAATACGGACTGGGCAACTCGCCGAACTCTTTCAGGTATTCGGTGTAGAACGCTGCGACCGCCGGATCGCTCCGGTCGGCATGATACGAAGCGGGGTAGTGCACGTTGAGTTTGTAGAACAGGTCGAGGTTGATGTTCTGCACCCACTCCCAGCGCGGGGTGCCGATGACGGTAATCCGATAGTGGCTGTTGCTGACCAGCGAACTGAGGTGAGAGAGCACCCCTTCCAGCGCATCCGCCCGATTGACCGGCACGTAAACGATGTTGTGCCGTCCCCGTTCCAACGCTGCGGTCAGCAAAGCGTCCATATCCTGACTCCTCGCCCGTTCGCCGCTGAACGACAAGGTGGAGATCACCTCTCCGAGCCGCGATTCGATCAGCGAGAATGTAGCGGTATCCGGATGTTCGACGTGGTCGATCACCAGCAGATTGTCCCCCTCGCTCGCCGTCCCGGGCCGTCCGCCGAACTGTTCGAAAATGCGGTCGAAGGCATGGGTCTCGTCCGGCGAAACTTCGTAGACGTACGGATTGTCGTCTGCCCCCACCGCTCCCAACGGGCTGACGATGGCAATGCCGCGTTGGGCCGCATAGCTGGCCACGGTGTCGAATGCGATCGGATAGACCGGTCCGATGATCAGATCGGCGCGGTCCAAAGCTCCCGACCGGATTTGACGTTCGACGATCTCTTCCGCCGCCCCGGTGTTCAGGAACCGGAGATTGACTGAGATGCCGTCTTGTTTCAGCGCATTCAGCCCCATCAGAATCCCCCGGTAGTAGTCCGCGAACCGGTGGTTCGAACTCAAACCCTCCTGCAACGGCAACAGCACGACCGTTTCGATCGGTGCCTTTGCATCCCGGGCGTGCAGCAGACCGGTTCCGAATCCCGATACCGCGGTTTCGCCTGCGTTCTCCTCCTGCGACAGACCTCCCCGTTCAGGATTCCGCTTCCCTCTGCCATGGGTCGAAATGGTGTCGGAGCGTGTCGAGACGACTTGTTCCGTCGTCCGCGCAGGCACCGGTCGCGGAATCGTTCTCGGCGGCACGGTAGGCCTCGGATTTTCGATCTGCGGCTCCGGCAGTTGTTGCTGTTGCGGGTCGGTCGTAGCGGTGCCTTTCTTCCGTTGGATGCGTTGTTTGGCCTGCGGGATCAGTAAGGTCTGCTTGGCGCGCAAAGTGGTCTTCGTCAAACTGTTGGCGCGCATAATATCCTCTTCGCTCACCCCGTAGGCTTCGGAAATGGCGAATAAGGTTTCGCCTTTTTTCACCTTGTGCAGGAGGTAGTTTTCGCCCCGCATCGTAATCCCCCGGGTGGAAACTTTGATAACCGTCTGGGCCCGGACGGCTTCCGACATCGGAGCTCCGCCCAGCATCAGGCAGATACAAAGGGTGAAAACGCGTTTGCTAATCATATCCGGTGTATGTGTCTCTTAAACAGATGATTCGTTCTACAACCCTCCCGCTCGTGCAAGAGGAGAGAGAAGGGGCTAATGCGAGGTGTTCCGTTTCTTCCCTGCGGTGTCTTTCCCGAGCCGCAGTTGGGTGATGACCTGTTTGGTGTTCATCGGGAAGTCGCCGTTCATCATCCAGCTGTAATAGGTCGGTTCCGCAGCGAACACTTCCGCCACCGGCCGCCCTTTGTGCTTGCCGAAGTTGAAAACCGGCACGTCTTTGTCGTTCAGCACGATCCGTCCCGCAAAATCCACGTTTCGAGTCGTTTGCGAAAAATCGGACAAAAATTCCACGTCGTTCTGCAAGGTGTCCGGATAGCGGTCGAGCTGTGCCTTCAGCACGTTGTAGGTGGCCCGTATATCCGCCTCCGCGGAGTGCGCATTCTCGATCTCGGTTCCGCAGTAGAACCGGTGTGCGGCAGCCAGCGTCCGCTGTTCCATCTTGTGGAAGATGTTCTGCACGTCCACGAACCGTTTCCCGTCGAGGTCGATTTCGATGCCGGCCCGCATGAACTCTTCGACTAACATCGGGATGTCGAATTTGTTGGAGTTGTATCCCGCCAGGTCTCCTCCTTTGATGAACGCGGCCAGCGATTTGGCGATCTGCGGAAAGGTCGGACAGTCGCGCACATCTTCATCCGAAATGCCGTGTATGGCTGTGGTCTCCTCCGGAATGTGAACGCCCGGATTGATCCGTCTGGTCTTCACCTCTTCGTCTCCGTTGGGGTGCACTTTGATGAGCGAGATTTCGACGATGTGATCTCGCCCCGGATCGACGCCGGTGGATTCGATGTCGAAAAAGATCAGCGGACGTTTCAGCTTCAGTTCCATAGCGTTGTGGTCGTCCGAGCGAGGTTATGCGTTGATCATCATCGGCATGAGCAGCATGAGCAGCGACTCGCCTTCGGTGTCGTTTTCCGACGGGAAGAAGAGCCCGGGTCGGGTCGCGTCCGCCAGTTCGATCGATACTTCCGGCGAGTGGATGTTCCCCAGCAAATCGAGCAGGAACGACGACCGGAAGCCGATTTCGATGGGCGAGCCGTCGTAGTTGCAGCTGATGTTGTCTTCCGCTGCCGCGGCGTAGTCGATATCTTGTGCCGAAAGGTTGATGTTTCCTGCGGTCAAGTCCAGTTTAATCAACTGGTTGGCCTGGTTCGAGCAGACGGATACGCGTTTGATGGCGTTGAGCAGTTCCATCCGATCGACCAGCACTTTGTTCGGGTTGTTGTTGGGAATCACGGCGTTGTAGTTCGGGTAGTTCCCTTCGATCAACCGGCAGACGATTTTGTGTTTCGGCATCGTGAAGATCGCGTTCTTGGTGTCGAACGTAACGGTAATCATCTCTTCGGCATCCCGCGAGAGGAGGTTTTTGAGCAGATTGGCCGGTTTTTTCGGCAGGATGAACGAGGCTTCCTTATCAGAGGTCACGTTGGCGTTCTTGAACAGAGCCAGCCGGTGCGCATCGGTAGCCACGAACGATATCTCCTTCGGCGACAAGGCGATGTCGACGCCGTTCATCACCGGTCTCAGCTCGTCGTCTGCTGTGGCGAACAGGGTCTGGTTGAGCCCGTCTCCGAGCGCCGGTGCCGGAATATAGAAGATGGTCGCAGCGCTCTCCTCGACTGCCGGCAGTTCCGGATAGCCGAGTCCGGTGATCCCCGGAATGCTGAGTTTCCCGGTTTTCCAGTTGATGGTCACTTCCCAGCTCTCTTTGTCTACGGTGATGGTCAGCGGTTGTTCCGAAAACTCTTTGATGGAGTCGGTGATCCGCCGGGCCGGAATCGCCACCACGCCGTCGCCGTTCTGGTTGTCCACTTCCAAGGTGGAGATCAGGGTGGTTTCCAAGTCCGATGCGGTGATTTTCAGCTGATTGCCGGCCAGTTCGAACAGAAAGTAGTCGAGGATCGGCAAGGTGTTTTTGTTGCTGATGACTTTTCCGATGGATTGGAGGTTGTTCGACAGCAAGGTGCTGGATATGATGAATTTCATAAGAAAAGTGTTTTTCCGTTGGTGAATATCTGACAAAGATAGCGATTTTTGGTTTTTGCTGTATGGGGTAGGGCGGGTTTTCTCTGTCGGGTCGGACAGCCGTCGGGGAGTGTCTTTGGAGCGGTTTGGGTAGAGGTTGCCATTAAATCACCCGAAGGGTGCGCCCGCCCGGCGGACGCGTTCACGCCACGGCGGGCGGCTTTTATTACTTAAAAGTAATCGCGTAAGGCGCGCGAAAACGTGGCGGAGCGCAAGCGGAGCCGCAGTGAGGCTGACACGGGACAGTGCTTTGAGGGAGAGCGAGTAGCGCGATTCGCAGAATCGCCGTCCTCGGCGATAGCGACGCATTAGCGGCGCGTGGGGGGCGCGCCGAGGACGAACTTCCGAGAATAGGGAGATGAATGAGCCGAGCTCCTGCGACCTTTAGGTCGCCGGCCTCGTCGCCCAAGCCCCGTAGCGGCTTCGGGGGGATGGGCGACAGGCCGAACATGACAGCCGGGCGGTGACTGGGGGATAGCTTTTGTGGGCCGGGCGCCCGGGCGGATCGCAACGAACTCCGTGAGTTTGCGGGCCTCCCGAGGGGGAGGCGTCCGGCGCGCGCGGTTCTTCGAACCGCAGGTTTTCGGCCCCCATCCGTTTATTCCGAGAGGCACCGCAACTGAAAACCGTAACCACGACCGTTCGAGCTATTGAGATAGAGCCCTGTTATGTGAAAATATAAGTCCAGACCGCCGATGCCGCTGGCCGAAGACGACCAGACGGAACCCTCGTTGCCGACGCCGCCCGGTGCACCCGAAGCGTGGTTGCGGAAGCCCGGGGCGGCACGTGATGGGCACAACACGGGCAAATGACGTTACAGCGTCAGCTTTTCGAGCGCCGTTTCGATCATTCGCTGCACGAACGGCGCGTAGTCCGGACGACTGTCGCCCGCCGCCCGCTGGACGATCACCGTGCAGAGAGTCAATGCCCGGTGTCCCAACAGCGCCGCCAGCCCCGCGATGGCCGAACTCTCCATCTCGAAGTTCGTTACCCGCAGCCCCTCGTGCTCGAACCGCCGAATCGTCTCTATGTAATCCGCCCGCATCAGCGGCAATCGGACGACCCGTCCCTGCGGCCCGAAAAAGCCCGGCGCCGAGAGTGTCAGCCCCCGGATGGCGACATCGCTGAACCGTTCGACCAGCTCCGGATCGTTCGGGACGAAATAAGGCGTTGCCCAACGCTCCTCCCAGCGAGTCTGGCGCACGAACGCCTCTTCGAGCTCCCGGTCGCAGACCCGCTCCCGGTCGGCGTAGAAGTTGAGCAGGCCGTCCAGACCGCCCGATACCGTGGCCATAATCATCGCTCCGAACGGAATATCCTCCTGCAACGCCCCGCTCGTGCCTAACCGGACGATCCGCAACGAGCGACGCTCGGGGAGCGGTTTCACGCGCCGCGTTTCGAAATCCACGTTAGCCAGCGCGTCCAACTCAGTCATGACGATATCGATGTTGTCGCACCCGATTCCCGTCGAAAGCACCGTGAGCCGCACCCCGTTCAATGTGCCGGTATGGGAGCGGAATTCGCGGCTGGCCGTGCTGCTTTCGATGCGGTCGAAATGGCTGGCGATCAGTGTGCTGCGATCCGGGTCGCCGACTAGGATGACCGTGTCGGCCAGCTGTTCCGGACGCAGGTGGAGGTGGAATACGGAACCGTCGGAGTTGATGATTAACTCCGACGGGGAAATAAAGGTGCTCATAGACGAAAGCGTTATTTGATCTGTCGAACCGACCCTCCGGAAGAGGTGTGTATCTGCACCGCAGAGTGGAGCAAATCGCCGGCTGCCCGGTATCGGATCGAGCCGCCCGACGAGGCGGAGGCCTCCAGACTCCGGCTGACCCGGCATCGGAGCGAAGCTCCCGACGAGGCCGAAACTTTGGCGTCCGCTGCGTCGAGGTTTTCCAGCTCGGCCGACGCGCCGGAGTATACTTTGGCCTTCAGCCGCTCGGTCGTGCCGTCGATCGCAGCCTTCGCACCGGAGTGTACCTCGATTTCGATCTCTTGCGTCGTCATGCGGCTCCGGAGGATATCTGCCCCGGAGTGCACATCGATCTCGACCTCTCTGGCCGCCAGGTCGATCCCCTCGATTCGCGCGCCCGAGTGTATATCGATGTCGCATTCGCCGGGGGCGGTAAAGTTCCCGCTGCCGGTTACCGTCGACCCGCTGTGTACTTTGAGTTTTTCGAGTGTCGAGACGGTCACTTCGGCTTTTCTGGTCAGGTTTTTACGTTGCAGGTCGTGAGGGATGTCGTTGAAACCGAGGTGGAGTATCCCCTCCCGCACTTCGACGCGCAGATAGGGCTGGAGGCGGCTGTCGACAACGATGGTCGCCCCGCTTGTCGCCCCCGGCCGGAGGGAGACCGCAAATCCCTGTCGGGTTTCGATCCCGCGCAGATGGCCGGTTTGGATCACCTTAGGCGCCGTGTCCGTGGTCTGGGCCGAGACCGGCAGGCTGCCGGCCAGTATGGCGCCGAGGGAAAAAAGAAGCTGTTTTAACATGATTTTTATTTAAGTTTATTCGACTAGTTCAGGTGTACTTTGGCCATGGCCGACGTCCGGGTGTGCATTCGGATGGCCTGGTCGGCGAGTACCCGTATGGAACTGGAGCCCGAAGCCGCGGCGTCGATTCCTTTGGTGACCCGGCAGACCATTTGGCTCATGCCGGAAGCTGTGCAATCGGCTTCGGTCGAGCTCAGGTCGCCGAATTCGAGGCGTGCCTTTCCGGAGGTCGTTGCCTCTAACCGGTCGGTTTTTCCGCTGGCGGTAACGGAGGCCATGCCGGAAGCGTCGATATCCATCGAACCGGTTTCCTGTAAGGTCAGGTCGATTTTGCTCTGCCCCGAGGCATCGATTTTCGTGTCGCTGCTCTGGGCGTCGTGTGTCAGCCGGAGGCGGCCCATTCCCGAAGCGTCGATTTTCATTCCGGCGACCTCATTCCGGAGTGTCGCGTCGATATGTCCCATCCCGGAAACGTCGATTTCGGGCGTTCCTTTTCCGGTCACGGCAATGGTAATCGGGGAGATATGCCCCATCCCGGACGCCTCGATTTGCGAAGCGGTTCCGCTGAAGGTGTCGTCCGTGTGCACCGAAGCTTTCCCCGAAACGGAGAGTCGGTCGATCCGGGCGAGGGTGACTTCGGCCGTGGCGGGACACGACCATTTTTCGGTGTTTTGGAGCTCTTTGGGCAGCTCTTCGAAGCCGAGCCGCAGCATGCCGCCGCTGACTTCCGCTTTCAGGTAGGGTTCGAGTCGCTCGTCGAGGGTGATCCGCACGCCGTTCCGGTCGGTGTCGTCGCTTTGGTGCAGGGTCACTTTGAAGCAGTGTCCGGCTTGCAGTCCGGTCAGCCGGACGCCCTGATTCGGGGTTACCGTTTTTTCGCCGGCCAGTGCGGCGGTCATCGAAAAGAGCAGGGTGCCCAGCAGGACAAAAGGTTTGGTTGTCATGGTTCGTTAAAAAAACTAAATAGACGTTGTGTGTGGTCTGTGGCGGTCGGTCTCTCAAATATAGCTATTCGGCGACAGATCGGCAAATTTTTCGGCAGTTCCTTAGGCGGCGATGCAGATGCCCACCAGAATCAGGAATAACAGGTGTTTCATAATCGGTTGCGTTTCTTTGTTGTTTGTCCCGTTCTTATGCCATCGGCGTGCCAAAGTATTTAATGGTTTGATAATCAGTTTAATGATTTTTCTTAGCTTGCTTCTGAGTGTCTAAAAATTAGACAGGTGTCGTCTAATTTTTGGACATCCGGCCCGATCCCGAAAAATTCCCTAATTTTGTATTTTTAATTCTTCGTTTATTTGCGCCTTATCGGGAGGGTACTGTTCTTTTTGTGAACAAAAAGAACCAAAAAAACTTTAGACGGATGCTTCGCATCCTCAAGCTGCCGGCGGCCCAAATCTCGGACTCTTTCTTTGGGCCGGGAGCAAACGGCGCGCATAGGGTTTAACTCTTATTAAGCGCGCCGTTGCCCCGACCCAAAAGCAATCACGGAGAATGAGGACTGCGGAGCCTGAGGAGTAGCGTAGCTAGCATAAAAGTTTTTGGTGCCGCTTTTTCCAAAAAGCGGCAGTTCTCTGCGGGTAGACACGGATAAACGAATGATTAAAGAGATAATTATTATGAAGCATATCCGCAACTTTTGTATCATCGCGCACATCGACCACGGCAAATCGACCCTGGCCGACCGGCTGCTGGAGGTGACCAAAACCGTCAGCGAACGGGAATTGCAGGCCCAGGTGCTCGACGATATGGATCTGGAGAAAGAGAAAGGGATCACCATCAAGAGCCACGCCATTCAGATGGAGTACGTGCAGGGAGGCGAGAAGTATATCCTGAACCTGATCGACACCCCGGGGCACGTCGACTTCTCGTACGAGGTATCGCGGGCCATCGCGTCGTGCGAGGGGGCCTTGCTGGTGGTCGATGCCACGCAGGGGATTCAGGCCCAGACCATTTCGAACCTCTATCTGGCGCTGGGGAACGACCTCGAAATCATTCCGGTGCTCAATAAAATCGACATGGCTTCCGCGATGGTCGAAGAGGTGAAGGATCAGATCGTCGATATGCTCGGCTGTCGGCGCGAGGAGATTTTGGCTGCTTCGGGGAAGACGGGCGAAGGAGTCGAAGAGATTCTCCGGGCCATCGTCGAACGGGTGCCCGCGCCCAAGGGGGATGACAGTGCGCCGTTGCAGGCGCTGATTTTCGACTCCGTATTCAATCCGTTTCGCGGGATTATCGCCTATTACCGGGTGATGAACGGGGTGATCCGGAAGGGCGAGCGGGTGAAATTTTTCAATGCCGGCAGCGAGTACGACGCCGACGAGATCGGGGTGCTGAAGCTCAAGATGTCGCCGCGGGACGAGATTCGGACAGGCGACGTGGGGTATATCATCTCGGGGATCAAAAATTCGGTGGACGTGAAGGTGGGGGACACGATCACGTCGGTGGCGGAGCCGTGTCGCGAGGCGATCGCCGGATTCGAAGATGTGAAACCGATGGTCTTTGCGGGGATTTACCCGGTCGAGACGGATCAGTACGAGGACCTGCGGGCCTCTCTCGAAAAATTGCAGCTCAACGACGCGTCGCTGACCTACGAACCCGAGTCGTCGCTGGCGTTGGGATTCGGGTTCCGGTGCGGCTTTCTTGGGCTGCTCCACATGGAGATCATTCAGGAACGTTTGTTTCGCGAGTTCAACATGGATGTCATTACGACGGTGCCGAACGTCTCGTATAAGGTCTTCACGACCAAGGGTGAGGAGCTGATGGTGCATAATCCGTCGGGGCTGCCGGTGCCGAACATGATCGACCACATCGAGGAGCCGTACATTCTGGCTCAGGTGATTACCAAAACGGAGTATCTGGGGGCGATCATGAAGCTCTGCATCGAGAAGCGGGGGGTGTTGCTGAACCAGAATTTCATTACGACGGACCGGGTGGAGGTCAATTTCGACATGCCGCTGGCGGAGATCGTCTTCGATTTCTATGACAAACTGAAGAGTGTTTCGCGGGGGTATGCTTCGTTCGACTACCACATGACGGATTACAAACCCTCTCGGTTGTCGAAGTTGGATATTTTGCTGAACGGCGAGCAGGTGGATGCGTTGTCGTCGCTGATTTATGTGGATCACGCCTATGATTTCGGGCGGAAGATGTGCGAGAAGCTCAAGGAACTGATTCCGCGTCAGCAGTTCGATATCGCGATTCAGGCGGCGATCGGGGCGAAGATCATTGCGCGCGAGACGGTCAAGGCGGTGCGGAAGGATGTGACGGCGAAGTGTTACGGGGGTGACATTTCGCGGAAGCGGAAGCTGCTCGAAAAGCAGAAGGCGGGGAAGAAACGGATGCGTCAGGTGGGGCGTGTGGAGGTGCCTCAGGAGGCTTTCCTCGCGGTGCTCAAGATGGACTGACGGCGGGATTGTCGGGTGGGCGTTGAGGCTACGTTGGGCGATGCTGGGGGCGGAGGCTGCCAGTGGAAATGTGTAAGCATTTCCCGTCCCGCCGGTGCGCCCATCGGGCGTTTTGTTAGGGTTGTTTCTGCCTTATGAACCGGTCGCTGTCCTCGCAGGGCAGTTTCAGGCGGCTTGAGGATGCGAAGCATCCGTCTAAAGTTTCTTTGGTTCTTTCTGTTCACAGAAAGAACAGTTCCAGCCGGGGCAATGACCAGATCGCGCGCCGCCGCCTAAAGAGGGAAATCGTCAAAATGTGCTGGCACGTTTTGACAAGATTTCCCAAGGCGCGCGAAAAAGCGGCGGAGCGAAAGCGGAGCCGCAGTGGGGCGGACACGGGGCGGAGAACTGGGCTGTGCTTTGGGCTGTGCTCGTTCTTCGGGCGGGAAAACCGTAATCGGTTTTCCCGCCGCGCTGGGCCAAGCAGGTGGCTGAGTTTTGGGCCGTGGGTTGGGCTGT
>NZ_JBQIQO010000024.1:0-38790 GCF_056799795.1 Rikenella sp. | reverse complement strand
CCCAAATCCAAACCCCATGCTCGGCGCGGCACGGCTCGAAAACCGATTACGGTTTTCGAGCCCAAAGAACAACACAGCCCAAAGCAGAACCCAGTTCTCCGCCCCGTGTCCGCCTCACTGCGGCTCCGCTATCGCTCCGCCGCGTTTTCGCGCGCCTTGCGCGATTCATCTATATTCGGCTACCGCCGAAATAGTAGAATCGCTTCTTTAGGCGGGGCGCGCGGTTGCTTTGAAGTAATAAAGGTCGCCTCTACCTCCGTTCTTTGTCCGCGCGCTGGCGGAAATCTTATTCAAACACGAAACACGCGTTTGAATGATTTCCTTCTTCAGCGATCACGCGCGGTTGAGCATTGTCCCGCCTCGAACTGTTCTTTCTGTGAACAGAAAGAACCAAAGAAACTTTCGACGGATGCTAACGCATCCTAAAGCTGCCGACGGCCCAACCTTTCATCCGTGTGCTAGCTAGGTCTGCCTGAATAAACCAACGGCATGTCGCTCCTTGCTTCCGGAAAGTATTCGGATTTGCGGCGAACGTTGTAACTTTGTTTCGTCCGCCGAAGCTCTGAAACGGCGGCACCTCCCTCTGAAAATGACAGACGGGCAGAGGAACGGACACAGACTCCAGGAGTGGTTGTGCCTAAGGGGTGCAGCCAGCGCGAGTGATAAATTCAGCAGTCCACTGACCAGGCTTCGGGGCGGCGACGGATCGCCGACCGAAGCGTTAGTTACAGAGCCCTGCGCTCGCCGAAACCCCTCGCCCGCCAAGGGCCGGGCGACGGTGCGCCTCAGGGCGCGCTCGTGTCGGGCTTCGTTCCCGACCGAGCCGATTCGAGCGACTGCCGGTTCAGGGAGAACCCCGGGCAACCGCGGCAACGGCGAGGGCGCGTTGTGGAACGTCGGCAACAACGGGTACAGCTGGTCGTCCACGTCCTACGATTCGGGCGACCACTACCGTGGCATGTACTTGAACTTCAACGTGACGGAACTCAACCCCAGCAACACGACGAACCGGGCCAACGGTCTTCAGTTGCGGTGCCTCTCAGTATTTATCTCTCCTCTGCCCTTTTTTTATCCGGAACCCCGGCAGACGCGCTATTTCGCCGCGCGCTGCTTGATCTCCCGCTTCGTCATCTCGCGCTGCACCAGCTCCGGCGACGAAACCGCCCGATAGGTGCGCCCGTGTTGCAGCCGGATATCTCCCTGAGCCGTAGCGAACCGGGGATTATAGTACACCCACTCGAACACCGAGCCGTTTTTCGAATCTCCCTGGCGGAAGCGCGGATTTTCGTCCGGAAAATAGACGGCGATCCGCACCTGATGCTCTCCCCCTTTATAATAGGTCCCGGCCCGGGCGATCGGCGTGCCGGGGTAGACCACATTTCCCGGCCGGACGGCGATGCTTCCCTTCTCCAGCACTTCGTACCGGCACAATGTCCCGTCCGGTTGTTCGACCAGCACGTAGTTCGCCCGGCTCCGATAGGTGGCCGCTATGCTTTCGTCGGCCGGCTCCTCGCTGTCGTGCACCTCGACGACCAGTCCTTTCCGCAAGGCGAAGACCGTGTCGCCCGGCGCGAGGCGGAACTCCCAGGCGCTCCACCCCCGCACCGGCTGGCCGTCGAAGTAGCGCTGGTTCAGGTTGAACAGCGAGATCGCTCTGACCGCCTCCCCTTTCATCGTGCTGTAAGGCAAGCGGTAGACGAAGGCGCTGTCGAGTTTCGGACTGCGGTAGCCGCGGATGTAGCTGTAGGCGTACCGGCACCCCACCGGCCGTTCCGCCTGCACCGGCGCGATGGTCAGCAGCTTCTGGCTGGCGCCTCGCATAACGGTCTTATAGACCGGCGACTGGCGGGTGTTTTCGAGTTCCGAGAATTGCAGCAGGAGCGTATAACTTCCCAGCGTGTGTTTGATGGCATTGATTTCCAGGCTGGTTTCGACCCACCGGGAGTCCACTTCGATATCGGGTCGGGTGTTCTGTGCCGTTGCGCCGGACTGTCCCAGGGCGAGCAGGGCGATGACGAAAAGTGTGTGGCGAGGCATGGCTTTCGGTTTTGATAACAGGTTAAATATAAGAGAAAAGTTCCGGTTTTCCTCTGAAAACCGGAACTTTTCATTGATTTTAATCTATGTGTAGTTATTTCACCAGCTTGGCGAACAACCCCTTGAGGCTGACCATGTCGTGCACGATCCCCGGCAAATCCTTGATGGCCACGCGTTCCTGCTGCATAGAATCCCGGTGACGGATAGTCACCGTCCCGTCTTCGGCGGACTGGTGGTCGACGGTCACGCAGAGCGGCGTCCCGATAGCATCCTGACGGCGATACCGCTTCCCGATCGAGTCTTTTTCGTCGTATTGCACGTAGTGGTCGAACTTCAGGTCGTTCACGATCCCGCGGGCGATCTCCGGCAGTCCGTCTTTCTTGACCAGCGGCAGAACGGCCACCTTGACCGGCGCCAAGGCCGCCGGAAAGCGCATCACGATGCGCGAATCGCCGCCGTCCAGCTGTTCCTCGGTGTAAGCGGCCGAGAAGACCTGCAAGAACATCCGGTCGACCCCGATCGAAGTCTCGACGACATAAGGCGTGTAGCTCTCCCCGCTCTCGGTGTCGAAATATTGAATCTTCTTGCCCGAGAATTTGGCATGCTGCGAGAGGTCGAAATCGGTGCGCGAGTGAATCCCTTCGACCTCCTTGAAGCCGAACGGGAATTCGTACTCGACGTCCGTAGCGGCATTGGCATAATGTGCCAGCTTTTCGTGGTCGTGGAAGCGGTAGTGGTCGTCCCCGAAGCCCAAGGCGCGGTGCCAGCTCATCCGGAATTGCCGCCAGTGTTCGAACCACTGCATTTCGGTTCCCGGTTTGACGAAGAACTGCATCTCCATCTGTTCGAACTCGCGCATGCGGAAGATGAACTGCCGGGCGACGATCTCGTTCCGGAACGCCTTCCCGATCTGGGCGATCCCGAACGGAATCTTCATCCGCCCCGTCTTCTGCACGTTCAGGAAGTTGACGAAGATCCCCTGCGCCGTTTCCGGCCGCAGGTAGACGTTGCTCGCCCCGTCCGCCGTGGAGCCCATCTGGGTGCTGAACATGAGGTTGAACTGCCGCACGTCGGTCCAGTTTTTCGTCCCGCTGATCGGGCAGACGATTTCGAGCTCTTCGATCAATGCCTTGACTCCCGCCAGATCATTGGCATTGAGCACTTCGGCCATCTTTTCGTGCGCAGCGTCCCGCTTGGCCTTCAATTCCAGCACGCGCCCGTTGGTGGTGACGAACTGTTCCCGGTCGAAAGCCTCGCCGAACCGCTTGGCAGCTTTCGCCACCTCCTTCTCGATCTTTTCGTCCTGCTTGGCGATCCAGTCTTCGATCAGCACGTCGGCGCGATACCGTTTCTTGCTGTCCTTGTTGTCGATCAGCGGGTCGTTGAAGGCCCCCACGTGTCCCGACGCCTCCCAAGTCTTGGGGTGCATGAAGATGGCGGCGTCGATCCCCACGATATTGTCGTGGAGCTTGGTCATCGCGTCCCACCAGTAGCGTTTGATGTTGTTCTTGAGCTCGACGCCCAACTGGCCGTAGTCGTAAACGGCCGACAAGCCGTCGTATATCTCGCTGGACGGGAAGATAAACCCGTACTCTTTGCTGTGTGCGATCAGTTTCTTGAAGAGTTCCTCCTGTGTCATTTGAGTTGCATGTTATATCCAAGGAGCAAAGTTAGTTATTTTCCCTCGCCGTTGGGAAAGTTCGGGGTCTTGACGGGTACATTTTTATTGATGAGCAGTTTGCCGTCGGGTGACACCCATCGCTCGCCCCGCTCGGCGAGGTGTTCGGCCATGCTTTTGCGGAAAGCGGCCAGGCGATCCCCCTGTTCGGCAGCCGTGTGCAGGTCGCGGGTTTCGTACGGATCGTCCGCGAGGTCGAAGAGCTGCTCTTCGCCATTGCCGTAGAACCAGATGTATTTGTACCGCCCGTCGGTCAGGGCCACCCAGCCGCTGCCGCCGTAGCTGCCGGTGTGTTCCAGGTCGAGCTGCGTCCGCCATCCGGCTTTCTTCGGGTTCTTCAGCAGCGTCAGGATGGACGCTCCGTCCACTCCGTCAGGGATTTGTGTTCCTGCCGCGTCAAGGAAGGTGGGCAGGATGTCGCGTATCTCGACCAGCTCGTCGCGGGTGGAGCCGCGTTTGACTTTGGCTTTCAAGGACGAGGGGTAGCGCACGATGAAGGGCACGTGGGCCGATCCTTCGTAGGCGTAGGTCTTGCGCCAGTGGTGGTGGTCGCCAAGCATGTCGCCGTGATCGGAGACGAAGAGGATCAGGGCGTTGTCGTACATTCCCCGCTCCCGGAGCGCCGCGACGATGCGTCCGATCTGTTCGTCGATGAAGGTGACGTTGGCGGCGTAATGCCTGCGGGCCTGTTGGGCATATTCCGTCCCGAAGTCGCCGTAAGCGGCTGACGGGTTCCTGAGCGGGTCGTGGGTGTAGCGTGTCGAGTAGGTCGAGTCCCAGTCGCCGACGACCGGTGCCGGCAGGGTCTTGTCGGCATACAGGTCGAGCAGCCGCTTCGGTGGGTCATACGGGCTGTGGGGTCGGGCGAAGGAGACTTTCAGGAACAGGGGCTGTATCGGGTCGTAGTTTTCGATCAACCGCACGGCCCGCTCTCCCGTCCACCAGGTGGGGTGCAGGGTATCGGCCAGCGGATAGGTGTCCGAAGCGTGGTCGTTCCAGCCGATATGGCTGGAGTCGGGGTTAAGCCCGGGGGCCACGCTGGCGAACCACTGCCGGTAGTCGCTGACGAAGCCGGTGTCTTCGACACGGCCGGATTCGTCGAGCTCGGTGGCGGCGAAGCCGCGTAACGACCGCTGCGGGTGCCAGTGCATCTTTCCGATTCCGTAGCTGTAATATCCGGCGTCGGTCATGAGTTGCGGCAGCTGGTTGGGGTATTCGGGGGCGATGAAGTTGTTGTAGCCGATGAGGCCGTGGTGCCAGGGGGACTGACCGGTGAGCAGCCCGGCCCGGGCGGGTGTGCTGCTGGGGGCGGAGGTATAACCGTTGGCGAAGCGCACGCCGTCGGCGGCCAGTGCATCGAGGTGCGGTGTCACGACGGTCGTATCGACGGTGCCGAGGTAGTCGAACCGATGTTGGTCGGTCATGATCAGAATGACATGGGGTTGTTGTTTCTGTGCGGCGGAGGCGGCGCCTACTGCGCCCAGCGCGGCTATCCAGGCTAAGGTCTTTTGCATAATCGTCAAATATACGATTTTATTTGCATCTGTATTGGAGGGCTGAGGTTCTCGATAGGGTTATTACTGCCTTATTAAATTAAGCGGTACTATCTTGTGGGGCCCGCGTACTTCTTTCAGGCGAGGTGCGCGAAAAGAGATAGGGTAGAGTCTGCCCCTTCCGAGTGCCGGACCCGAGTAGCGAAGCGAGAGCACGTCGGCTTGTCGACGATGCCTCGCAAGCGCGAGGGAGACCGCAGGTCAACGCACCGCCTGCCCGGCGGACGCGTTCGCGCCACGGCGGGCAGCCTTTATTATTTCAAGTAATCGCGCGCCACGCCTAAAGAAGCGATTCAACTATTTCGGCGGTGAGCCGAAATAGAATGAATCGCGCAGGCGCGCGAAAAAACTCAGTCCGCTCGCTTAAATGGCATATTCTGCCGGTTGGCATTTAGCCAATCCGGCAAGAATTGCCGCGGGCGACGGCACGTGGCGGAGCGAAAGCGGAGCCGCAGTGAGGCACACACGGGGCGGAGAACTGGGACGAGCTTTGGGCTGAGAGCGAATAGCTAAGTCCCCGTGACAACGGTCGGCCCGCAGCCCCCGGATGCGGAGGGCCGAAATACTCCGCTCCCGCTTCGTCTTCGTTCTCCGCTGGCTGCGGCCAAAAACAATTTGGCTATACTTTTGCGGTTCTCCGAACCGCAGGCCTTGTCGCCCAGGCGCGGAGCGCCTCGGGGGATGGGCGACAGGCCGAACACAACAGATTTAGGTTGTGAATTGGGCAGTGAGTTAGGCTGAACTCTTGGCCGAGCTCTTGCGGTTCGAAGAACCGCGCGGGCCGGAGCCACCCCCGGCGTAGGGCCGCAACTCGCGATGCTCGTTCGGCCCCCGCTGGCTCCGACCACCCCAATGGGATCACATGTTGCGGCACCTAAACTATATAGGGTAACTCCAGCCATTGCCCACTGCGGGTGTACACCTCCGTTTATTCCAAGAGGCAACGCAACTGAAGACCGTAGGCGCGGAGGTACGCGTAGCTGGGATTGAGCCCCGTCACGTAGAAATCCAAGTACACCCCATTGCTGCCGCTCACCGACGACGAATAGCTGAACCCGCCGTTGCCGACGTAGCTCAGCCCGCCCGAGGCGAGGCTGCGGAAGCCCGGGGCGAGCCCACAGGGCGTTTTGCTGGCAGCCTCTACCCTAACCGGCCCGACTCTGCCCGACCACCCCGGCCCCTTCCCCCCCCAAGAGACCTCGCAGACCTCAACCCACCCAAACACAGCCCACCTCGCCCCCTCCGACAGAAACGGCATAATAATTGACAAAAAATCCCTATCTTTGCACCTGATTTTCAGAAATCGAAAACTTCATAAACCCATATCGAACGATGAAAAAATTATTTATCATGGCCGCTGCCGGCACCTTGGCAGCCGTCGGAGCAACCTCTTGCGGCGGAAACGCCAAAATGACCACCGACACCGACTCGCTCGCCTACTCCGCCGGGATCGTGCTCGGAACCATGGCCTACCGGATGGACTCCACCATGAACCCCAACCTCATCGCAGCCGCCATCAAAGACGTCTATGCCAAGAAAGGTAAAATGACCGACCTCGAAGCCGACGCCTTCATGCGCGAATACATGATGAACAAATTCATCCGCGAAAGCGCTGCCAAGAACACCGAATTCATCGAAAAAGCAGTCGCAGACGGAGCACAGACCTTGCCTAGCGGCTTGGTCTACAAGATCGAAAACGCAGGGTCGGATCGGAAAGTCGCAGTGGGCGACTCGATCTACGCCAAATACAAACTCACCTTGCCTGACGGCCAGCTCGTCGAAGAACAAACCAACGCCGTTCCGTTCCTGTTGGAAGAAGGCAAACTCATCAAAGGTTGGATCGAAGGCATTCCGCAGATCGGCGAAGGCGGCAAAATCACCCTCTTCGTACCGGCCGACCTCGCTTACGGCGAACAAGGCCACGGCCCGATCGCACCGAACCAGGCTTTGCAATTCGACATCGAAGTGACCAAAGTCGTTCCGGCACCGACCAAGTAAGCACACCTTCCATTGCAAAAACACCGACCTTTTCCGGAACGCACACCACGCTTCCGGAAAAGGTCGATTTTTGTCTTCAGTTTGATTTTAAACCCGGAAATAGCTACCTTTGCCCCGGATCAAACCGAGAAATCGAGATGAAACGAGCCGAAATACACACCGCCCGAGGCGTGATGAAAGTCGAACTCTACGACCGCGAAGTGCCGGGGACGACAGCCAACTTCTGCAAACTGGCCGAAAGCGGATTCTACGACGGACTGACCTTTCATCGCGTGATTCCGGACTTCGTCATCCAGGGCGGATGCCCGAACGGTGACGGACGCGGGGGGCCGGGGTACACCATTCCGTGCGAAACGGAGTGCGAACGGCAGTACCACGACCGCGGCGTACTCTCCATGGCACACGCCGGGCGGAACACCGGCGGATCGCAGTTTTTCATCTGCCACAACCGACAGAATACCGCACACCTCGACGGGGTGCACACCTGCTTCGGTCGTGTGTACGAAGGATTGGAAGTGATCGATGCGATTCGACAGGGAGACGTGATTGAAAAGATCATCATCCTGCCCAACGATGCGACTGCCTCCGCCGACAACGGCGAGGACGAAAACTCAGAGAATAGTTAAGCGAAAGGAACGATTATGGATTTGGAACTGACAGTAAACATGCTTCTCCCGGTGGTGAAAGGCCAGAGCGCACGCGGGGAGTGGACCAAACAAGAGGTGATTTTCGAAATTCCGGGGGAATTCAGCCGGAAACTCTGCGTAGGGTTCTGGAACGACCGCGCAGTGGATGCAGCGGCCTTGCGACCGGGAGATCGGGTGGCGCTGAGCGTCAACATCGAATCGCGCGAATACAACGGACGCTGGTACACCGAAGTACGGGCTTGGCGGATGAGCAAATTGGACGTCGCACAGCAGCCGAATCAGGCGATGGGAGGCGGACAACCGATGGGCTCTTCCACACCGACTGCAACCGCGGCGGCGCAGAGCGGAGGATACACGGCTGCGGCACCGGTCGGCGGCAACAATATGGCGGCGACGCAGGAAACCGCTACGTCGGCTGACGAAGTGGACGACCTGCCGTTCTAAAGCTTCCAATCAGGCATTGGACTGCACAAAGGGGAGGGAGACACCTACTGGGTGTCTCCCTCCCCTTTGTTTATATGCTTTACTCTCGATTGCTTTCACACCCGACTTCAGCCGTCACAACCCCGCCTCCATCCGCTGTCGCTTCGGCAACGCGCGCAGGATCTCACCATACGCATGATCGATCATCTCGCAAATCTGCGCATCGGTCAAGTGCGGCCCGCCCAACTGCACCCCGTTCCAATGCCGTTTATTCATATGCCACCCCGGTTCGATCTCCTCGGGATAGCGGTCACGGAGTTCTTCGGCCCGTTCCGGTTCGCACTTAAGGAGCAGATAATCCGGCCTTTGCAACGCACACAACGCAAAGATACGCCCCTGTTTCGCAGCGGTATCTCCCAGCCGAAAGACAATCGTCTTGTCATCGAACGGGAAAGCCTCGGTCACGCCAGGCTTCTCCAGGCAATAGTTTCGAATCGTTTCAATATCCATACGTGTGCAAGTTACGTTTTTTCGCCCAAACTTCCTCTGAGAGCGGTCATAATTTCAGCTGTCGCAGGCGCGCGGAAAGGATTGGGCTGAGGCTGTCGTAGCGAAACGTAGTTTCGCCCGTCCACGGGACGTGGGGCCCGCGCGACCCGAGCGCAGTCCCCTCCAGAGGGAAATCGTCAAAATGCACTTGTGCGTTTTGACAAGATTTCCCTAGGCGCGCGAAAAGAATTGGGGGCCGAGCAGATTAAGCGATACGTAGTATCGCTCCGTCCCGCCGGGGTCACCCGGACGCCGCCCGCGCAGGGCAGTTTCATGCGGGTCAAAGCCCGACCGCGCGCGATTGCTGGAGAAGGAAATCGTTAGAACAATGGTGAATTGTTCTAACAAGATTTCCGCCAGCGCGCGGACAAAGAACGGGGCGAGGAATTGGGCTGAGGCCGCCCATTCCGAGTGCCGGGAGGCACCGCGCACCCCGCCTCAAGGAGCGATTCAGCTATTTCGGCGGTGAGCCGAAATAGAATGAATCGCGCAAGGCGCGCGAAAAGCGGCGGAGCGAAAGCGGAGCCGCAGTGAGGCGGACACGGGGCGGAGAACTGGGACGAGCTTTGGGCTATGCTTGTTCTTCGGGCTGAGATTTGGGCGGTGAGTCGGGCTGTGCTGTTGGCCGGGCCTCTTGCGGCTCGTAGAGCCGCGCAGTTCGCTGCCACCCCATGCGGCGGACTGCAACTCGGCGGGGCTCGTTGCACTCACCGCTGGCGGCGAATTGCTATAGGCCGAGAACGAATAGCGCGCCGAGGAAGAACCCCACAGGTTTGAGAGGAGTTCTTGCGACCCAACGGGTCGCGCGGGCCGAAGCCTCCCGCCGCGGAGGCCCGCAACTCGCAACGCTCGTTTTAGGCCCCGCAGGCTTCAACCCGCTCAGGCGATAAGGCTGAACTTGTTGGCTGTGCTCTTGCGGCTCTTTGAGCCGCCGGGCCTGCGCGCTGGGCCTTCGGCCCACCCCCGGAGCGCGCAACCCGAACCCCAAAGAATTGTGGCGGTGCTGGTGCCAGAATTGTTGCGACCTTTAGGTCGCCGGCCTCGTCGCCCAGGCGCGGAGCGCCTCGGGGAGTGGGCGACAGGCCGAACCCGACAGCCTTGGGCGGTGAGTTGGGCTGTGCTGTTGGCCGGGCGCCCGCCAAACCTATGCCCCTATCACACTCAAACCGATCAAGTTCCGCCTCCGCGCCAAGCCCTCTATTCGTCCCAGCCCCGATCGATCCCCTTGTCCACAGCGCGAATCCCCCGCTCCATCCACCGCGGCGCCGGAGCATCCTTCAGATAGTGATCGAAAAACTGCATCATCCGGCGATCCCAGTCCAACCGGTCGGCATAACGGCGCAAGTTATGCGGCTGACCGTTGTAATTCAGCATCCAGACCGGAACCCCGTGACGCCGCAGAGCCAGAAAATACTCGATCCCCTGATACCACGGCACCGCCTCGTCCGCATCGTCGTGCCGCAGGAGGATCGGCGTGCGCACCTTGTTCGCAAAGAAGAGCGGCGAATTTTCGATATACTCGATCGGTTTTTCCCACAGCGACCCCCCGATCCGGCTCTGGCCGTGTTCGTACTGGAACATCCGCGGCAGGCCCGACCCCCAACGAATCCCCCCCGTCGCCGACGTCATATTCGACACCGGCGCCCCGGCGCTCACGCAACGGAACATATTCGTCCGCGTCACCAGATAGGCAATCTGATAGCCGCCCCAGCTCTGCCCCTGCAACCCGATCCGATCCGGATCGGCGATACCGCGGTCGATCAGCATCTTCGCGCCGCTCACCACCGCATCGTAGCACGACTGCCCCGGATACCCCGTCCGGTAATGGATATCCGGCATGAAAACCACATAGTCCTGCGAAGTGCAGACCGCCGGAATCACGATCGACCAGCTCGGTTGCGGATGGAGGTGTTTGTGAATATCGTCCGTGTGCGTCTCGTAGAAATAGACGATCACCGGATAACGCCGCGTCGAGTCATAGTCCTCCGGCAGGTAGAGCAGCCCCTCGGCCCGAGCGCCGTTCATATCGTCCCACGCCACGCGCCGCACGCTGCCCCAGCGATAATCCGCCGCCTGCGGATTCGCCTCGCTCACACGCCGGGGCTCTTCCAGACCGAGCCCCGAGAGCCACAAATCCCGATACTCGCCGAAATTCTCCCGCTGCCACAACAGCACATCCGCCTCTTTCGCCCGCCCCACGAAGGTATACCGGTGGTCGTCCATCACCAACCGTTGCGGTTCGCCCCCGCCCGCCGGCAGCCGATAGTACCCCGCGTCGCGCGAAGCCCGGTCGAATACCGACAGCAGGAGCGGCTGCGAAAGGTCGATCGCCTGTGCCTCCGGATCGAGCTCCACGTACCGGAAAGCGACGCTGTCGCGCCGTCCCGCACCGCGCGTCAGGCACTCCGGCGCCCGCCGCCCCGAAGGATCGGTCGCCCAGAGGTCGAAATTGTCGTAAATCACCGCCCGGCCGTCGGTCGTCCAGCCGGCCATACCTTCGGCCGACGGGTCGTCCGGCATATCGAAACCCTGTTCGTACATCGGATAGGGAATCCGGGCCGAAAGCGACACCTCAGCCTCTCCCTTCCCAGCTGCCGTCGCAGCCGCGCGCCACTCGCCGCGCGGCGCGTCGTACCAGGCGATATACCGTCCGTCGGGCGAGATCGAGGCTTCGGCCTTAGCCGCCCGAGCTACGCACCGACGCACGCCGGTCGCCGTCTCGACGGCATAGAGGTCGCGTTTGCCGGGCGACTCCCACGTGCTGGCCCACTCGTACGGCCCGGCGTCTGTCCCCAGCGCATACCGCGCCCCGTCCGCTTCGGCCAAGGTCACCGAGGGCAGCGACTCGTCGCCGAGCAGTGCCCAGCTCCCCCGCCGCGTGTCGTACACGGCGCGGAAGGTCTGCTTCCGCAGCCGTTCGAGACCGGCCAACTGCTGGGTCATCAGCAGGGTGTCGGTGTAGCTCCAGAGGTCAAAGCGGCTCTTCTCGTCTTCGGGCAAGGTGTCCTTGGGCACCACCCGCGGCGGGCGGTTCATGCCGAACTCCAGCCGTCCCCCTTCGCGCGAAAAGCGCAGGGGGCCGAACTCGCTCACCACAAAGCCGTTCGCCGCCCCGTCGGCAGCCACGCGCCGCGGTTTCCGATCTTTCGTATCGAACCAATAAAGGTCGTACCGGGCCCCGGTCGCAGTAGTGTCGGCGGTGACAAGGTAGGCTCCCTGTCGTCCGGTTTCGTCCACGGCGAGTGCCCCGGTTTTACCGATTTTGGCGGCGTAGAGCTCAGTGTCTCGCCCGTCGTTCCAAGCCCGAACGCTCCGCAGGCTGTCGCCTTTCAGGGTGTAGAGCAAGAGCCGCCCGTTCCGCGAGAGGCGAAAGCTCTCCACGCTGTCCACCACGGTACTGTCGCCGCCGGACAGGGCGTCCCACAGCACCAACCGATTGAATTTCTTCGGTTTGGGCGCTTTTTTGGCCGCCTCGGAGGTATCTTTCGCGGGCACCACTTCGTAGAGGTAGGCGATCACGCCGCTCCCGTCCCGATCAGCGGTCTGAAAACTTTTCAGCCGGGGCACGACGATCCGATCGCGGGAACCGAGCGCAGCCAACACCAGGGTATCGGGCCGTTTCCGGTCGGCTTTGGTTTTGTCGATCTGCTCGCGCCGCTGCTGGGCACGTGTCGGAACGACTTTCGCGGCCACCCACGGCGCTCCGGAGGAACCGAACAACCGGGCTCCGGAGGCGCGGTGCAGGGTATCGGCTTTGCCCGAGAGGGCATCGTACACGACGGTCTGTCCGTCGCCCCGGGCGGGATTCAGACCGTACACGACCCACCGGCCGTCGTCGCTGATCCGGGGGGCTACGATCTGCTTCCAGCCGTCGAAAACTTCCCGATCCAACATTTTCTTCCGGGCCTGTACCCCTGTGGCCCACAAGCCCAGCAGGGCTGCGGCCATCGCCCAACGCCATCCGTTTTTCTTCATCCTGTTTATCGTATTATTTGTTCTGTTCTTTGAGTTTGAGGGTACTGTTCTTTTTGTGAACAAAAAGAACCAAAAAAACTTTAGACGGATGCTAACGCATCCTAAAGCTGCCGACGGCCCGGTTCTCGGACTCTTTTTGGGCCGGGAGTTGTAGCGCGCTAATGCGAGCTAAACTTTGGGCGCACTACAACCCCGACCCAAAAGCAGTCACAAAGACTGAGGACTGCGGAGCCTAAGGAGTAGCGTAGCTAGCATAAAAGTTTTTGGTGCCGCTTTTTACAAAAAGCGGCAGTTCCGTCCAGCTCAAAGAACGGACAGATAGCCCACAATCAGCCGACCCGTTCGACTTCGCCCAACTCCACGAACCACAGGTAACCCTCCACCCGCTCGTATCCCATCTCGCGCAGCAGCGACATGTACTCCTCCACCTGCCGCCCATAGCCCGGCTTCCGCAGCGCCCCGAACTTATAGTCCACCACCACCGCCTGCTCGCGCCCCCGCGTCATCACCCGGTCGGGACGCCGGACACCCTGTCCCGCGATAATCTCCCGCTCGCTGTGCACCACCTCCCACTCCGGCGAGAACCACTCCGCCACCACCGGATCGCGCAACGCCGCCGCAGCCCGCTCCCGCAACAACCGCTCCTCCTCGTCCGAGACGATCTCGCCCGCCGTCCGCATCCGCTCGATCGCAGTCCCGACCCCCTCGGGCCCCGCCGTCAGCTCGAACAAACGGTGCATCAACACCCCGTATCGCCGCGGCGACACCGCCTCCCGGTCGGTTCCGAAGTAGCGATCCGACCGCCACCGTGCCCGCACCCGCTGGCCCGCGTCGTGAGACGGAAAGTCCTCCAGCTCGATCCCCCCCTCGGAAACTCCCTTCCCCGGACTGCCCGCCGAAGGTGCCGGCCCCCGTTCGCCGAAAGTATAAAAAATTCCCTCCCCGACGCCATCCGGCAGAACATAACGCTCCTCGCCCAACGCCTCGACCTCCGGCAAAACCGCGTCGATCAGACGCGACACCCGCGCCGTGCCCTGCGCCTGCGGATCGTACATCACGTAGAGCTCCCGCTCCGCCCGCGTCAGGGCCACATAGAGCAGGTTCAGGTTGTCGACATGGGCATAGACACTCTCGCGGTAGTAAGCCTCGGAAAAGTGCGACTGCTCCATGATTTTTTTGTACCCCACCGGCACGGTGCCCAGCTCGGCAAAGCGGGCGGCCCCGGCGCCCGACGCAGCCGTCCAGAGGGTCGTCCGACCCGCCTTGGGCAGCAGCTCCCAGTCGCAGTAAGGCAGTACGACGCAGGGAAATTCCAATCCTTTCGCCTTATGAACAGTCATAATAGTGATAGCGTCCTGTTCGGAAGGGAGATAGACCGTCTTCCGCACCCCCTTCTCGCGCCACCACTCGAGCCACATCGGCAGGTCGGGCAAGGCCTGTTTTTCATACGAGAGCATCGCCTGGTAGAGCGCCTGGAGAAAAGCGGTCGCTTCGCGCCGCCGCCCGAGCCCGTATCGCTCGATGATCCGTTCCAGCCCCTCGGTCAGGGAGTTCCGGAGCAGGCTCCCGATAAACGTACCCTCCTCCTCGGACAACGGCGCGCCGTAAGGGCGTTCCAAAAATGCGTTGTACTGGGCCCGGGCGACGGTATCCTCGCCCGACACGGCCAGCGCGAAAAGGGTCATCACGAACCCTACGGCAGGCGAGCTGCTGAGCAGCAACGCCTCCTGACTCACAATCGGATAGCCGGCTTCGAGCAGCACGTCGGCCACCATCGGAGCCTCGTAGTTGTTCCGCACCAGCACGGCGATGTCGCGCAAGGCATAGCCGCGGGCCAGCATATCGGCCACGCGGGCGGTCAAAAGCGCTCCGACCTGCTCGCGCGGAGCGGGAATCACCTCGGCATACCCCTCGGGCGACCGCAACAGCTTGCCCGGGGCACATCGCTGTTCGAACCGTTCGTAGGAGCGTCGCAGCATCCCGGCCCCCGACCGCACGGCGGCCGGAGCTTCGGCCAGCAGCTCCTCCAGCTCGGCGGCATCCCGCTCCACGATGCTCCGCATCAGGAGGTTGTTGAAAGCGATGATGTTCCGTTCGCTGCGCCAGTTGGTATCCATCGGTACGGGCTCGGCCAGCGCGCCGGCAAAGCGCGTTTCGGCCTCGGCCCCCAAAATCCGCCAGTCGCCGCCCCGCCACCGGTAGATGGACTGTTTCACGTCGCCGATCAGCATGACGGCCTCGCCCTCGTTTTCGGCCAAAGCGTTGTCCAACAGCGGGATGAAGTTCTCCCACTGCTTGGCCGATGTGTCCTGGAATTCGTCGATCATGTAACGCGAATAGGCGTTTCCGACCTTCTCATAGATGAACGGAGCGTCGTTGCCGGTCACCAGCCGGTGGATGAGGGCTGCGGTCTGATCGATCATCACGAGGTTCCCCTCGGCGGCCACAGCGCGCACTTCGCTTTCGAGCCGCGACAGCAGGAGGCTCCGCGAGAGGTTCTCGCGCACCAGCTCGCGCGAGTTGACGTCTCGAATCAGCCGGTCGACGCCGTCGCGCACCTCCTGTAACAGGGGCATCAGAGCGGGTTCCAGGGCTTCGATCCGCTCGCGGGCGGGGGCGCGTTTGGTGCTCCATGTTTCGACGCTCTCAACGGCCTGCCGGAACCGCAATCCATAAGGCTTCGGCGCGTCGGCTTCGGCAAGCTGGAAGAGGTAGCCGGCAAAACTCATCCGCTTATAGGGAAAGTCGTCGAGGGTCAGCCCGGCGGCGGTAATGAGCTCCACAGCACGCCGGGCGGTCTCTTTCACCTGTCCGAAGCGCAGTTCGATGTCGCGCACGATCTCATCGAACACCCCGACGAGTCGTTCGAAGGCTCCGGAGTCGGGCACGTAGCTCTCTTTGAAGAGCTCGCCGCCGATTCGCACGAGGTCGGATCGCACGTCCCAGCTGCGTCCCTGTTCGGCGCGTTCGTCGAGGAGCCGGTTCACGGCCTCCCGCACGGCGGGTTCGGCGGCTGTCCGCTCCAACAGCCGGTCGATGGCGGCGTCCAACACCCATTCGCGGTCGATCTCGATGGTGTAGTCGAAATCGAGCCCCAGTTCGCGGAAAAAGGCGCGGGCGACGCGCTGGAAGAATTTGTCGATGGTGGAGACGGCGAACCGGGAGTAGTCGTGCAGGATCAGGCTCCGGGCCGCACCGGCGTTCCGGACAATGGTGCTCCGGGTGAGGCCGGTCTCGCGCATCAGCTCGCGCAGATAGGGCACTTCCGGTTCATCGAGGTCGTTCTCTTCAACGGGAACGGAGGCGAGGGCGTGAAGGCTCTCGACGATTCGCCGCTTCATCTGCTCGGTGGCCTTGTTGGTGAAGGTCACGGCCAGGGTGCTCCGATAGAGCGAGGGGTCGCGCACGACGCCTTTTATGTATTCGTAGGCCAGCCGGTAAGTTTTCCCGGAACCGGCGGAGGCTTTCAGTATCTTGACCTGACCCATGTGTTTTTCGGAGGGAGTATCTGCTTGTATGCGAGGGATTTTCGGGGACGAAAGTCGGCCTGTCGGGGTAGAGGCATCTTGGGGGGTACAGGCGGCCCGGTTCGAGTATCGAGCGGCACCGCCCCGGGCTACCGCCATCGGGATACGGGGGCGTTATGGAATGTCGGCAACAGTGGTTACAGCTGGGGTTCCACGTTCGACGGGAACAATGGCATGCACTTGAGTTTCCGGACGACGTGACTCCAACCCAACGATTCGTACCACCGTGCTTACGGTTTTCAGTTGCGGTGCCTCTCGGAATAAACGCCGCGGGCTCGCGGTGGGCAAGGGGCTGGAGCTACCCTAATTAGGTGACTCTACCCTATTTTGGTTTGACCTTGGGCGGACGGACGCCCGGGGGTGACCGCAATTTTCGACGCGAAGTGGCGTATTGCGGGCCTCCCGAAGGGAGGCGTCCGGCCCGCGCGACCCTATGGGTCGCAAGAGTAACACCCCACCCCTTGACCAACAACAGCAGTCCGCCGCCAGCGGAGACGCAACGAGCCCCGACGAGTTGCAGCCCGCCGCTTGGGGTGGCGACGAACTGCGCGGCTCAAAGAGCCGCAAAAGCAACGCTTTTTCTTCCGGTTTCGGCCTGTCGCCCACCCCCCGAAACCACTACGCGGCTTCGGGCGACAAGGCCGGTGGTTCGGAGAACCGCGCTACTCGCTCTCAGTTCAAGCGGACGAAGCCTGCGGGGCCCCAAACGAGCATTGCGAGTTGCGGGCCTCCGCGGGCTTCGGCCCGCGCGACTCTGCGAGTCGCAAGAGCATAGCCCAAAGCAAAACCCAATTCTCCGCCCCGTGTCAGCCTCACTGCGGCTCCGCTTTCGCTCCGCCACGTTTCCGCGCGCCTTGCGCGATTCATCTATATTCGGCTCACCGCCAAAATAGTTGAATCGCTTCTTTAGGCGGGGCGCGCGTCTTTGGCTACGGGAGGGTACTGCCCTTACGCCGGGCGGGCGGTGCCTCCCGGCACTCGGAATGGGCAGTCTCGGCCCAAATCTTCGCCCTGTTCTTTATCCGCGCGCGGGCTGCCGGTTAAGCCCCGCCCTAAGCCCGATCGCGGATGAACTTCTCGCTCACCACCACCCGCACCGCACGCTCGATGATCTGAAACTCGAAATCGGAATACCCCAGTATCTCGCCGTCGATCTCCAACCGAACCGGACGATCCGCCCGCACCTCGATCCGCCCCCCGCGAAACAGTCGAATCTGCGGAATATCGTAAATATTGCCCGTGTAAACCACCCGGAACCGCCGGAACAACCGCACCCGATTCATATTCGGAATCACCGTGAGGTCGAACAGCCCGTCGTCCGCAATGGCATTCGGCGTCTGCGAAAGCCCCCCCGCCGTGTACTTGCAGATGCCGACCGTGCCGGTGAACAACCGTCCGTGAAAGACCTCCTTGCCGTCCACCGCGATCCGCACGCGACGCGCCCGATAGCGAATCGCTTCGCGAAAAACACTGAACAGATAGATCCACCGCCCCCGATACCCCCTCTCCTTGAGCCGGTTGAAACCCCGACAAACCGCCGCGTCGTAGCCGAACCCCGCCACATTGGCCAGGTACCTGACCTGATGCACCTTCGACTCGTAATAGCTGACCCGCCCGACATCTTGCAGGAAGGAGCGGCTCTCGCGAATCGAACGAATCGCATCCACGTAATTCCGCGGAATGCCAAACATCCGAATCCAGTCGTTCCCCGTCCCCACCGCAATCACAGCCATCAGAATATCGGTCGTCGGACAAGACTGCTGGATGAAAAAGCCGTTCACCGTCTCGTGAATCGTCCCGTCGCCGCCCACCACGATGATCCGTCGATAGCCCTGCCGCACCGCCGCCACCGCCAACTCCGTAGCGTGGTACTTGCGCAGCGTGAACATGGCATCCACGGCAATCCCCTCGTCGCGCAGCAGGCCGCTGATCTGCGGCCAATCGGTCAGCCCGCGGCCGCTCCCGGCCACCGGATTGACGATGGCCGCCCAGCGCTGCGATATGTCGAACGATTCGTTCATGCCGTAAAGAAACGCTACCGGATCACCTCGACCGGCGTATAGACCACCTCCCCGCCCCCATTCCCCTCGCCCCGCACCAGCCGGAGCAACCGCTCGATCCCGCCGTTCACCATCACGGGATAATCCTGTCGGATCGCCGCACAGTGAGGCATCCGGCGCACGAACTCCAGCACGTCGTTCGTCGGGTCGAAAAAGACCGCCGCAGCCGCCGCCCCCTCCTCCGCTTCCGTCGCCGCCCGGCAGAGGCTGTCCAGACGCGCCATCCCGCCGATACTATTGGCATCCGCCAAAGTCGTCCCCGAGAGGAAAACCACCCCGTTGATCGGCAGCTGCGCCTCGTCCGTCAGAAAATCGGTCGCCTGCTTCCGCCCCGTCGCCGGCACATCGCCCGACCACAAGAGAGCCGCCGTGTCCGGCACCTCGGGCAGGAATCCCGCCAACCGCTGCGCCATAGCCGCATCCCCCTCGACCCCGCCGAACAGACCGATCCCCGTCGCCGCCCGACCCCCTTCGGCACAAAGCTCCCGCAGGGTAACCGCCGCCAGCTCGCCGGCAGCCGTCTGGTCGGAACCGATATAGAAGCTCCGCGCGCTGCCCGGCGCATCCGAGTCGAACGTCCCGACAAAGACCCCCGCCGCCACCGCGGCATCGATCGCCTCCCTCAACTCCGCATCCGAAGCGTCGATACAGCTCAACAAAATACCATCCACCCCCGCCTGAACGAGTTTGTCGATCAGCTCGGCCTGCGAAGCGGCCGTCGGGCGATACGAAACATCCCACCGCACCGCCACATCATACCTCTCCCGCGCCGCCAGCGCCGCCGCCTTGGCCAGCGCCACCGACGCGTCGTCCACCTTGGGCACCACGGCAAAGGTCGTCTTCCGCTCCGGCGTATGGTCGCACGAAGAAAAAGCGCTCCCCAACAGCACAGCCACCCAGAAAATCGTATACAGACGGGCCGATTTCATACGATTACGCATTCAACTTTGCCTTAATCAGGTCGATCGCCGCCGTGATGGCCGCCTCGATCCCGTCGCCGCTCTTCCCGCCCGCCGTCGCGAAGTGAGGCTGACCGCCGCCGCCGCCCTGAATCAGTTTAGCCGCCTCGCGCACGATGGCCCCGGCATTCAAGCCCGCCTCCACCGCCGAATCGCTCAACGCCACGGTCAGGGTCGGTTTCCCGCCGAACACGCTCCCGAACACCACCGCCCCGTTGCCGATCCGCCCGCGCAGCTCCAGAGCGATGTTTTTCACCGACTCCGGCATAATATCCAGTTGTCTCGAAATCAGGCTGAAATCGCCGAACGGTTCGGCAAAATCCATCAGTTTTTCGACCATAAACCGGTCGCGATCCTGCCGCACCTGAGCGATCTGTTTGCCCATCTCGGCATTCTCTTCCGTGAGCTTCTTCAGCGCCGCCACCACCTGATTGGTCCGCAAAGCGGCCATAAACTCCTTAATCACATCGTTCTGCTGTTCGCACAGCTCCTCCGCCGCCCGTCCCGTGACCGCTTCGATCCGCCGGATACCGGCCGAGCTGGACTCTTCGGAGACGATCCGGAACAGGCCGATATTCCCCGTCGCCGGCACGTGCAGCCCCCCGCACAACTCCACCGAATGGCCGTACTTCACCACCCGCACCGTGTCGCCGTACTTTTCGCCGAAGAGCATCATCGCCCCCAGCTCCTTAGCCTGCTCCATCGTGCAGTGACGGTTCTCTTCGAGCACAAAGTTGGCGCGGATCGCCGCGTTGACCCGACGTTCCACCGCCCGCAGCTCCTCGTCGGTCATCTTCTGAAAGTGCGAGAAGTCGAACCGCAGGTATTCCGGCGTCACCAGCGAGCCCTTCTGTTCGACATGCGTCCCGAGCACCTCGCGCAAAGCATGGTGCATCAGGTGGGTCGCCGTATGGTTGGCCGCCGAGGCCATCCGGCGTTCGGCATCGACCACCGCCTCGAACCCGGCCTCCACCTGTGCCGGCAACTCGTCGGCGATGTGTACCGTCAGGTTGTTCTCCTTCCGGGTATCGGTAATGAGCGTCTTTCCGCCCGTCGCCGGGTCGAGCAGGTAGCCGGTATCGCCGACCTGTCCCCCCATATTCCCGTAGAAGGGGGTGTAGTCCAGCACGATCTGATAGTGCGACTTCCCTTTCGACGTCACGCGCCGATAGCGGGCGATATGCGCCCCTTTATAAACGGTATGGTCGTAGCCGACGAACTCCGACCGTTCGACCGGCAGCACGTCGACCCAGTCGTCGGTTTCGACCGCCGAAGCGTTCCGCGACCGGTTTTTCTGCGCCTCCAGCTCCCGTTCGAACCCCTCGATATCCACCTTCACCCCCTGTTCCGAAGCGATCAGCTGGGTCAGGTCGATCGGGAATCCGTAGGTGTCGTAGAGCGTAAAGGCGTCCGTCCCGCCGATCGTGCGCTCCGCCCCCGAAGCGGGCAGCTTCTTAATAATGGAGTCGAGCAGGTTGATCCCCGTGGCCAGCGTCCGCAGGAAGGAGCTCTCCTCTTCGGAAATGACCTTTTCGATCAGCTGCTGCTGGGCTTTCAGTTCCGGGAACTGCCCCCCCATCTGCGCCACGAGGGTCGGCACGAGGCGGCAGATGAACGGTTCGGTGAACCCGAGGTAGGTGTAGCCGTACCGCACGGCCCGCCGCAAGATGCGCCGAATGACATACCCCGCCTTCACATTGCCGGGCAGCTGTCCGTCGGCGATGGAGAAGGCGATGGCCCGCAGGTGATCCGCAATCACGCGCATGGCGATGTCCTTCTTCTCCTCCTTGCCGTATGAAACCCCGGCCATCCGGGCCAGTTCCTGCAACAAGGGCTGGAACACGTCGGTGTCGTAGTTCGATTTCTTGCCCTGGATCACCATACAGAGCCGCTCGAAGCCCATCCCGGTATCGACATGACGCGCGGGCAGCGGCTCCAGCGAGCCGTTTGCCTTGCGGTTGAACTGCATGAAGACGAGGTTCCAGATTTCGATCACCTGCGGGTGGTCTTTGTTGACGAGGCTGGCCCCGTCGACCGCCTGCCGTTCGGCGTCGTCGCGCAGGTCGAAGTGTATCTCGGAACACGGCCCGCAGGGACCCGTATCGCCCATCTCCCAGAAGTTGTCTTTCTTGTTCCCCCGCAGGATATGCGCGGCGGGGAGCCGCTCGGCCCAAAAATCGTAGGCCTCCTGATCGAACGGCACGCCTTCGTCGGGCGAGCCCTCGAAGACGGTGGCATAGAGCCGGTCGACGGGCAGTTTATACCGTTCGGTGAGCAGTTCCCAGGCCCAGGCGATGGCCTCTTTCTTGAAGTAGTCGCCGAAGCTCCAGTTGCCGAGCATCTCGAACATGGTGTGGTGGTAGGTGTCGTGGCCCACCTCTTCGAGATCGTTGTGTTTGCCGCTCACGCGCAGACACTTCTGGCTGTCGGCGACCCGCGGCGACTGGGCGGGCTGGTTGCCGAGGAAGATGTCTTTGAACTGGTTCATCCCGGCGTTGGTGAACATCAGCGTGGGGTCGTTCTTGACGACCATAGGCGCGGAGGGCACGATACGGTGCTGTTTTTCGCGGAAAAAGTCGAGAAAGGTCTGGCGGATTTCGTTGGAGTTCATCTGGTATTGAGTTCTCTTTTCGTGTTTTATCGGTTCATCTGCCCCGTGGATATCTCCACAACGGGAACAATTTACAAAAATACGATATTTTTCGATTCGGTCGTTTCGCGAGGCTTCGGAAGGGTTTTTCGGACCTTTCGAAGGCGGAGCGGTTTGCATGGGGTAGCTTTCGGGAAGAGGCTGTCGGTTACTTGGGGTAGCTTTGGGGTAGACACGGCCTGTTGTTTGGGGTAGACACGGCCAGTAAAAGACGCAGTGCGTCCCCCGTTTATTCCGAGAGGCAACGCAACTGAAAACCGTGGCCGCGATTGTCTGTACGGCTGTAATGCAGACGTTGCATGTCGAAGAGAAGATAGATGGCATTCGTGTTGTTAATGACAGCAGACCAGCTGTTTCCTTCCCGACCGATATTGCCCGGGGCTCCCAGACGTCCGTTACTACCCGAGTCGCGGAAGCCCGGGGCGCGCCCGCAGGGCAATTTACTGGCCGCCTCTACCCTAAATCGAGGCCAAGGTTCCCGGTTCGCGTGCCGAACGGCACCGCCCCGGGCTTCCGCGAAACAGCCAGTGGTGCGCTGAACTATGTCGGGAACGACGGTTTCTGCTATTCGCGGTCAGGAAGCGGCGGCTATGGGGTGTACTTGAATTTCGGCATGACAGAACTCAGCTCCAGCAGCGCGTACTATCGTGGCTACGGTTTTCAGTTGCGTTGCCTCTCGGAATAAATGGGGGGAAGCGGAGGCATTTAGGGTAGAAACAGCCGTGGAGGCAGAGGCGAGTCGGTTCGGGTGCCGAGCGGCACGCCCCGGGCTACCGCGACTACGGTCGTACGGGCTATGAGGGCGTAGCAGGGCACGTCGGCAGCAACGGTTACAGCTGGACTTCCACGGCCAGCGGCACCAATGGCATGAACTTGCGCTTCGACGCAACGTGGCTCGATCCCAGCAGCACGGCGGGCCGGGCCAACGGTCTTCAGTTGCGCTGCCTCTCGGAATAAACGGATGGGGGCCGAAAACCTGCGGTTCGAAGAACCGCGCGGGCCGGACGCCTCCCCACGGGAGGCCCGCAACACGCCGCTCCGCGTCGAAAATTGCAATACCTCCCGGGCGTCCGCCCCGAATCAATTCCAGTCTAATGCACCACCCCAACTTCTTTCGGTTTCGGCCTGCTCATCTTTCGTTCAAGCGGACGAAGCCTGTGGAGCCCATAGCAACGTCAGTTGCGGGCCTCCGCGGTCGGAGGCTTCGGCCCGCGCGACCCTAAAGGGTCGCATAAGTTGTCGAGGTCATTTTCGGCCGCAGCCAGCGGAGAACGAATATTAAGGCTGAGGCGGCCAGTAAAAGACGCTGTGCGTCCCCTCCGCATCCGGGGGCTGCGGGCCGACCGTTGACACGGGAACTTAGCTATTCGCTCTCGACCCAAATAAAGCCCAAAGCCCGGCCAAAAACAAAGCTCACCGCCCAACCCACAGCCCCATGCTCAGCCCAGCGCGGTGCGAAAACCGATTACGGTTTTCGCACCCAAAGAACAATCCTAGCCCAAAGTACAGCCCAGTTCTCCGCCCCGTGTCCGCTTCACTGCGGCTCCGCTCTCGCTCCGCCGCATTTTCCGCGCGCCTGCGCGATTCATCTGTATTCGGCTACCGCCGAAATAGCTGAATCGCTCTTTTAGGCGGGGCGCGCGGTTTAAGCACTGCCCCAGCTGGTACTGTTCTCTTTGTGAACAAAGAGAACCAGAAAAACTTTCGACGGATGCTAACGCATCCTCAAGCTGCCGACGGCCCTAATCTTGTCCGCGCGCTGGCGGAAATCTTATTCAAACGCGAATCACGCGTTTGAATGATTTCCTTATCCAGCAGTCGCGCGCGGGCAAGCTTTGCCCCGCCTAAAACTGCCCTGCGCGGGCAGCGTCCGGGTGACCCCGGCGGGACGGGAAATGCTCCGCATTTCCACTTTTCTGTTCGACCTAAAGCTTCGCCCCGTTCGCTACTCAAACCCACACTCCTCAACCGTGGCACAATTTCTGCTCAAAACCCTGTACCTATATCACCTAATCCGTCACACCCATGAAAACCAGATCATTCTTTCCGACCCTGCTGCTCGGACTCCTATTCGTGCTGCTCGTGCTGCCCCACGCCCTCCCCGCCTCCGCAGGCCGAAACAACGACCGCAAAACCCGGCGAGCCGAACAAGCCGCCGCCACCGCCCGCTCCGTAGACTCCATCCTCCGCAGCGAACGGTTCCTCTTCGTCCCCAACCGCGTCGTCACCCAGATCACAGGCATCCCCTACGCCAACCTCAACACCTACTACGAAGTCGCCGTCACCCCCGACAGCCTCGTGTGCAGCCTCCCCTACTACGGCTACGTCTACAACACCATCTACAACCCCGACCGGTCACCCTTCTTCTTCACCGCTCCCGACCCCGCCATCCGCGTGGAGAACCTCCCCGCCGGGAAACAGAAAGGATGGATCGTCATCGGCGCCCATGAACGCTCCAACCACCGCAGCTACATCCTCACCTTCGAAATCTTCGACACCGGCGAGACCTCGCTCACCATCCAGGGCTCCGGCACCCAGCACCTCCAGTTCCTCGGCACCCTGCAACCCCTGCCGGCCGGAGAACCCGCAGCCAACCGGCCCGAAATCCGGTAGCGCCCACACCCCGCTCGAAAAAAACACGAAAGAAAAAAATTACTTACCTTTGTTTCCTGCAAAGTGTCCGAAATCGGGCCCCCTTGACCGCGGGAGACCGCAACCCCATCGAAACGAATGAACGAAAATACCCAAACCCTCCTCCGCACCATCGTCCACGCCATGCAGGACAAGAAAGCCGACCGGATCGTCAGCCTCGACCTCACCGCGCTGGACGGAGCCGTCTGCGACGCCTTCGTGATCTGTCAGGCCGAATCCACCACCCAGGTCGCCGCTATCACCGCGGGAGTCGAGGAGCTCACCCTCCGGGAGATCGGCGAAAAACCCTACCGGATACAGGGGCTCGACAATGCGCTGTGGGTGGCCATGGACTACGGGAACGTCATGGTACACATCTTCCAGAGCGAGATGCGCGACTTCTACCGCCTCGAAGAGCTCTGGGCCGACGGAGAACTGACCCGGTACGAAGACCAGTATTAAAGATACGAAGCATACTAACCGCACAAAAAAAACGCATATCCGTGCCCGCTTGCGGCACACCTCTGATATATGGCAAACGAAAAACGGAATACCTTGCGCCCCAGATTCAATATCTATTGGATGTGGGGCATTATTATAGCCGTCATTCTCGGCTGGGCCTACTTCGGCGAGAGCGGACGGCAGAGTCGGATCAGCTGGGACGCCCTGCGCGACACCCTGATGCCGAGCGGAGACCTGCAACGCGTGCAGATCGTCAATCGCGAAGTGGCCGAAGTGTGGCTCCGGCCGGGCACAGTGGCGAAATACAAAGCACAGGAGCGTTATAAATACATTCCGACCAAAGGGCCGCAATTCTACTTCAACATCGGCTCGCTCGAAAAGTTCGAGAACGACTACCAGGCGGCGCGGGACAGCATCAACCGCAGGACGATCGGCGGGACGGCTGCGGGACGGGGTCAGGGCGAGGTACCGGGGCTCACGTTCGAGAACGACAACTCCGGATGGGGGACGCTGTTCTGGCAGGCCTTGCCGTTTATCGCCATCGTCGTCTTCTGGATCATCCTGATGCGGCGGATGTCGGGCGGCGCGGGAGGCGGAGGCGGCGCCGGCGGCGTGTTCAGCGTGGGGAAGGCGAAGGCCAGACTTTTCGACAAGGACAACGACCAGAAAGTCACCTTCAAAGATGTGGCGGGGCTCGAAGAGGTGAAGGTCGAGGTGATGGAGGTGGTCGACTTCCTGCGGAATCCGGGGAAATACAGCGAACTCGGCGGGAAAATTCCGAAGGGTGCTTTGCTCGTGGGGCCTCCGGGGACGGGGAAGACCTTGCTGGCCAAGGCGGTGGCCGGGGAGGCTAATGTACCGTTCTTCTCGATCAGCGGTTCCGATTTTGTCGAGATGTTTGTGGGGGTGGGAGCGTCGCGCGTGCGCGACCTCTTCAAGCAGGCGAAAGAGAAAGCGCCGTGTATCGTCTTTATCGACGAAATCGACGCCATCGGACGGGCCCGGTCGAAAAACAGCGGGTGGTCGTCGAACGACGAGCGGGAAAATACCCTCAACCAGCTGCTGACCGAGATGGACGGGTTCGGCACCAATGCGGGGGTCATCATTTTGGCCGCCACGAATCGGGCGGATATTTTGGACAAGGCTTTGCTGCGGGCGGGCCGATTCGACAGGCAGATCGAAGTCGGACTGCCGGACATCAAGGAGCGGGCCGAGATCTTCGCCGTCCACCTCAAGAAGCTGAAACTCGATCCGGACCTGGACACCGACTTCCTCGCACGGCAGACACCGGGTTTCTCGGGGGCCGACATTGCGAATGTTTGCAACGAGGCGGCGTTGATCGCGGCCCGGAAAAACAAGAAACAGGTCGAACGACAGGACTTTATGGACGCCGTGGATCGGATTATCGGCGGTCTGGAGCGGAAAAACAAAATCCTCACCGACGTGGAACGGCGGGCGATCGCTTACCACGAGGCGGGGCACGCTACGGTCAGCTGGATGCTCAAATGGGCCGATCCGCTGCTGAAAGTGACCATTATCCCGCGCGGAAAGGCTTTGGGAGCGGCGTGGTACCTGCCGGACGAACGGCAGATCACCACACGCGAACAGATGACCCACGAGATCGCGTCGCTGCTCGGCGGGCGGGCTTCGGAGGAACTTACCTTCGGGGAGATATCGTCGGGGGCGTTGAATGACCTGGAGCGGGCGACGAAGCAGGCGTATGCGATGGTGGCCTACTACGGGATGAGCCGGGCGGTGGGACACCGGAGTTTTTACGACAGCACGGGGCAGAGCGAGATGGCTTTCGGGAAGCCGTACAGCGAGGAGACCGCCCGGCTGATCGACGACGAAGTCAACACCCTGCTCAAAGAGTGCTACCAACTGGCCAAACAAGTGCTCTGGGAACAGCGCGAAGGGCTTCGGCAGCTGGCAGAGTTGCTGTTGGAACGTGAAGTGATTTTTACGGAGGACTTGGAGCGGATTTTCGGCAAACGGCAGGAGGGGGCGCGGAATCCGCTGGACTCGGTGCAGCCCGCAGCTACCGAAGCGGACAAAACGGAGGCTAAAACGGAGGAGGGCTCGGCGAATGAAAGCTAAGTCTCTGATCACACGCACCGTGAGCGGAATCGTTCTCGTTCTGGTGATGGTGGGCCTGACGCTGGCGTGGTACGATCCGGAGACGGAGCGACCGGGAGGAACGTTCTACCTGCTGTGGACGACACTCGGGGGGCTTACTTTGTGGGAATACTACCGCCTGCTCGCCAAAAACCGGGGCGTTCTCGGCGAGCGGCGGGGGAGATGGACGGTGTGGGGCGGATTGTACATCGCGCAGGCTTTCGTCCTGATCCAGCTCTTGAACCCGATGCTGGTGGTGACGCTGATGACCGTCGTGTGGCTTTCGGACACGGGGGCTTATCTGGTGGGGAGCGCGGTGGGGCGGCATAAGATGGCGCCGGTGATCTCGCCCAAAAAGACATGGGAGGGGTTTGCGGGAGGGATTCTTTTTGCGGTGGGGACGGCTTTGGTGTGGTACGCGCTCTATTGGAGTCCGGAGACGGGGGTGCTGTATGCCGACCAGCGGAACTTGTTCGGGACGGCGGGCGTGGAGAATCCGCTGTGGCTCAGGTTAGCCTGGTTCGGCTTCGGCCTCATCATTGCCTTGGCGGCGACGGGAGGCGACCTGATCGAATCGAAATTCAAACGCGTGATCGGAGTCAAGGACTCCGGAAATATCATTCCGGGACACGGCGGCCTGCTGGATCGGTTCGACGCCTTGTTGCTGGCGGTGCCGGCGGCGTGGGTCTACATCCTGCTGACCGGATTGATCGAATAGGATGAATCAGAGGGGATAGGGCCCAGCCCGAAACGATACGGAAACGACTATAATCGAACCAGATGCGTAAATATTTACATCGGGAAGGACGACGGATCATCACGACCAGTATTCTTATCGCTCTCGTAGCGGCACTTGCGGCGGTGCGTTTTCTCCCGCTCTGGCTGAGCGGGACGATTGTCTTTTTCATGCTGTTAAAAGTGCTCTTCGTGTGCCGATTTTTCCGGATTCCGGTGCGTCGGGCGGCGTTGGACTGCACGGACGACGCCTGCGTGCTGGCACCGGCCGACGGCCGCGTGGTGGCGATCGAAGAGGTCTTCGAAGAGGAGATTCTCTCCGAGCCGCGGATCCAGGTCTCGATCTTCATGTCGATCTGGAACATCCACATCAACTGGTATCCGGTGAACGGCATCATCGATTACTTCCGGTACCATCCGGGACGTTTTCTGGTGGCCTGGCATCCGAAATCCTCGACCGACAACGAACGGACGACCACCGTGGTACGGACGGCGGGCGGTCATCGGGTTTTGTTTCGCCAGATCGCCGGTTTCGTTGCGCGACGGATCGTGAGTTATTCCTGCGTGGGCGGGACGGCGCAGCGGGGACGCGAGTGCGGCTTTATCAAATTCGGTTCCCGGGTCGACATTTTGTTGCCGGTCGGGAGTGAGATTTGCGTGAAATTGGACGAGAAGACCACGGGGATGCGCACCGTGATCGCACGCCTGCCGGAAAACGCCTAAAGACAGCTGATTAAGGTCGAGGCGGCCCATTCCGAGTGCCGTGCACCGCCCGCCCGGCGGATGCGTTCACGCCACGGCGGGCGGTCTGACGGACAAAGGGTTGGGCTGTCGGCAGCTTGAGGATGCGTTAGCATCCGTCGAAAGTTTTTTTGGTTCTTTTTGTGAACAAAAAGAACAGTTCCAGCCGGGGCAATGACCAGATCGCGCGCCCCGCCTTAGGAGGGAAATCGTCAAAACTCGCTTGCGTGTTTTGACAAGATTTCCCAAGACGCGCGGAAACTCCGTCGCCCGCCCGCTTAAAGAGGGATTTCACTCGTTTTGCGGTGAGCAAAATCGAGATGAAATCCCAGCGGGCGACGTTTAGGAGTAAATACTCCCATCTTTCGCGTGCCGAGCGGCACCGGCGGAGCGACAGCGGAGCCGCAGTAGGCGAACACGGGGCGGAGAACTGGGCTGTGTTTTGGGCTGCGACTGTTCTTCGGGCGGGAAAATCAATTACGGTTTTCCCGCCGCGCTGGGCTGAGCGGGGAGCTGAATTGTTGGCTGTGCTCTTGCGACCCTTTAGGGTCGCGCAGTTCGCCGCCACCCCATGCGGCGGACTGCAACTCGACGAGGCTCGTTGCATTCACCGCTGGCAGCGAACAGCTTAAAAGAGACGAATGGGTCGTGCTTTAGCGGCTCTACGAGGCCGGGCGACAGGCCGAACATGACAGCCGGGCGGTGACTGGGGATAGCTTTTGTGGGTCGGACGCCCGGGAGTGGTCATCGTGGGTAGAGACTGTCAGCAAAAGACGCTGTGCGTCCCTTCCGAGGGGAAGGCATCCGGCCCGGGCGGTTCTGCGAACCGCAGGTTTTCGGCCCCGTTTATTCCGAGAGGCAGCGCAACTGAAAACCGTGGCCGCGATTGTCCGAACGGCAGGTGTAGAGGTATTGCGAATCGAACCCCAGGTACAGACCGTAGATATCGTTCGTAACGGAAGACCGACTGAACCCGCTGTAACCGACATTCACCAGTATCCCTTCGTCGTGACCGCGGTAGCCCGGGGCGGGGCCGAGCGGCACTCGAACCGGGTAGCCTCTACCCTAATCGGGCACCTCGACCCCAAACAACCGGCGGCCTCGACCAAAAGTCGGCCGACCCCGACAAACCGACAAGACAGCCAGTCGACTCACACCAGCATATAATTGAAACGCCACGTCCAGCACCCGCACGGACAACCGGCGAAACCGAACGACGATGAACCCCATATACCGATGGATCGCAGCAGGCGCCGGCCTTTTGGCCGCCGGCTTCCTCGTCTGGTACTTCCAGACCATCGTTTTTTATATCCTCATCGCCGCCGTCCTCTCGCTGATGGGGAAACCCCTCGTCACCGCATTCGGACACCTCCGGATACGAGGCCGCCACATTCCGCGATGGCTCGCCGCCATGGCCACACTGATCGTCATGCTCGTCGTGATCTACATCCTCGCCCGGTGGCTCATTCCCGTCGTGCTCCAGCAGATCAACCAACTCGCCTCGTTCGACATCGACCGGCTCACCGCCGCACTCGGCGAACCCATGCGCCAGATCGAAACCTACATCAACACCTTCCTGCCCGACAACAACTTCTCGGCACGAGCCTACCTCGACACCCGGCTCGCCCCCCTCTTCGACAGCGTCAACCTCGGACAATCCATCACCTCGGTCACCGTCTGGGTCGTCGACCTCGCCATCGCCCTCTTCTCCATCAGCTTCATCACCTACTTCTTCCTGAAAGACGACCGCCTCTTTTTCGAAAGCGTCGTCCTCTTCTTCCCCTCCAAATACGAAGCCAACATCCGACGCGCGCTCGACTCCACCACCACCCTCCTCGTGCGCTACTTTATCGGCATCTGCATCGAAATGCTGATCAAACTGATCTGCATTACCGTACCCTTGTACCTGATCGGACTGGAATTCAACACCGCCGTAGTCATCGGCGCGATCACCGCCGTGCTGAACGTCATACCCTATATCGGACCCCTGATCGGCGGAATTCTCGGCTGCATCATCGCCCTGCTCAGCCTCCCGGCCGGAGCGACACCCGGAGCGATCATTTTCCCGATGGTGATCATTTTCGTCGTATTCCAGCTGATCGACAACATCATCCTGCAACCCTACATCTACTCCAGCTCCGTGAAAGCACACCCGCTGGAGATCTTTCTGGTCATCCTGATGGCCGGCTACATCGCCGGCGTGACAGGGATGCTGTTCGCCATTCCGGCCTACACCGTCATCCGCGTCTTCGCCAAAGAATTTTTCAACCACTTCCGGGTGGTACAAAAACTGACGGAAAACATATAACCCCTTTCCGTCCCGCATAAAGAACAGATACACAGATCACACATGGCAGAAATCAAACAGTTGGAAACCCTGGCCGCACAAGTACGTCGCGACATCGTGCGGATGGTTTCCGGAGCCGCCTCGGGCCATCCCGGCGGTTCGCTCGGAGCCACCGACACCCTCGTCGCGCTCTACTTCGACACGATGCGGATTCCGCAGACTCCGGCAGCCGGAACAGAAAATACCGGAATCGGTGAAGACCTCTTTTTCCTCTCCAACGGACACATCTCGCCCGTTTGGTACAGCGTTCTGGCACGGAAAGGATATTTCCCAGTGTCGGAGCTGTCCGGCTTCCGGAAACTCGGAACGCGAGTGCAGGGACACCCCACGCCGGCAAAGGGATTGCCCGGTGTGCGGGTCGCTTCGGGCTCGCTCGGACAGGGACTCTCGGTGGCGCTGGGCGCAGCACTGGCCAAGCGGCTCTCGGGAGATGCCGAACACCGCGTTTTCGTCATGATGGGCGACGGCGAGCTCGAAGAGGGACAGATTTGGGAAGCGGCGATGTTCGCCGCGGCGCGAGGCATCGACAACGTGGTCGGCATCGTGGACATGAACGGCCAGCAGATCGACGGCACCTGCGATACGGTGCTGGGGATGGGATGCGGGGCGCAACTGCGGGCGAAGTGGGAGGCATTCGGCTGGACGGTGCTGGAGATGGACGGACACGACATGCGCCAGGTGGTCGAAACGCTGCGCTATGCCCGGAACGAGGCGTACGGACACGGGAAACCGGTGGTGATTCTGGCACGCACGGTGATGGGCTGCGGGGTGGATTTCATGGCCGGGACGAACGAATGGCACGGCAAGGCTCCGGACGCGGCACAGACGGAACGGGCCCTGGCACAGTTGCCGGCGACAGAGCTGGGGGACTATTGAGGCGGAAAAAAGCGAAAGAGCCACACGGCCCCGAAATCAAACCACTAACACAGAACCTACATACACCATGAGACCCTATACCATCACAGGGAAAAAAGATACCCGTTCCGGATTCGGCGACGCCATGACCCTGCTCGGAGAGACCGACCCGCGAGTCGTCGCCCTCTGCGCCGACCTCACCGGATCGCTGAAACTCAACACCTTTGCCAAGGAAAACCCCGACCGCTTTTTCCAGGCAGGGATTGCCGAAGCCAATATGATCAGCGTCGGCGCCGGCTTGGCGTTGGGCGGAAAGGTGCCGTTCGTGACCACCTTCGCCGCGTTCGCCACCGGACGCGTCTACGACCAGATCCGGCAGAGCGTCGCCTACTCCTGCACGAATGTCAAAATCGCGGCTTCGCATGCCGGAATCACGCTGGGGGAAGACGGAGCCACGCACCAGATCATGGAAGACATCGGGCTGATGAAAATGCTGCCCAATATGGTCGTCATCAACCCGTGCGACTACAACCAGACCAAAGCTGCCACACTGGCGGCGGCAGCTTATCAGGGGCCGGTCTATCTGCGTTTCGGCCGGCCGACGGAGCCGATCTACACGCCGGCGGACGAACCGTTCGAGATCGGTCGGGCCGTCCGGTGGAGCGAGGGTAAGGACGTGACGATTCTGGCAACCGGCCATCTGATGTGGCGGGCGATTCAGGCTACCGAGCAGCTCGAACGGGAGGGGATCGGCGTAGATTTGCTGAATATCCACACGATCAAACCGTTGGACACGGAAGCTATCCTCGCTTCGGTGCGAAAGACCGGCTGTGTCGTCACGTGCGAAGAGCACATGATCAACGGAGGACTGGGGGATAGCGTGGCACAGCTGTTAACCCAGAATCAGCCTGTGCCTCAGGAGTATGTGGCGGTCAACGACCATTTCGGCGAGAGCGGAACTCCGGAGGAATTGTTGGTCAAGTTCCATCTCGACACGCCGGACGTCATAGCTGCCGTTCGCCGGGTGATGGCACGGAAAAAGTAGGCGCTGGATACCGGATAAGCACGTTGAGTTTCGGCGTACTGAGGTTCGCCCCGGGCTACCGCTACTACCCCTCGGGCGCGCTGAGCGACATGGGCTACGGCGGTTTCATCTGGTCTTCCATTACAAGCGACACCTACGGCCTGCACTTGAGTTTCGGCACGACGTGGTTCTTTTCCAGCGTTGCGGATCGCCGCACCTACGGTCTTCAGTTGCGTTGCCTCTCGGAATAAACGGGGTAGGGAGCTTTCACCAGAACCGATTGGGGACTTAGAACCCGGGCTTGGGCCCGACTTTCCTATTCAGATTTTACGAGTCAAGCGGCCCGCCCCGGGCTTCCGCGACTTCGGTCGCACAGGTTATGAGGGCGCAGCAAGGAGCATCGGCGGGCACGGATACAGTTGGTCTTCCGCGGCCAGCGACAGCAATGGCATGAGTCTGAATTTCGGTTCGCAGAATCTCTACACCTGTCACTCGGATACTCGCGCTCACGGTCTTCAGTTGCGGTGCCTCTCGGAATAAACGGGCAAGAGAGCTTTCTCCGGAACCGATTGGGGACTTAGAACCCGGGATGCCCCTTTTTCATATTCTTGTTTTTCGTATTCCTGCGGTTCGAAGAACCGCCCGGGCCGAAGCCTCCCCCAGCGGAGAGCAGCAACGAGCTCCGTTGAGTTGCAGCCCGCCGCGTGGGGTGGCGGCGAACTGCGCGACCTTTGGGTCGCAGAAGCTCGGCCAACAGTTCAGCCCAATCTACAACCAAAGATTCAGCCCTATTCGCAGTTCAAAACTCGCCTCTATTCTTTCAGATTCGGCCTGTCGCCCAATTCATCACCAATCTGTCGGGTTCGAGCTGCGCGCTCCGGGGATGGGCCGAACAGCTCTGCACAACGCGTTTTCGGCCGCAGCCAGCGGAGACCGAAGACGGAGCGAGAGCGGAGTATTTCGGCCCTCCGCATCCGGGGGCTGCGGGCCGACCATTACCACGGGGACTTAGCTACTCGCTCTCGGCCCAAATTCCAGCCCAAAGCTTGGCCCAGCGCGGCGCGAAAACCGCAATCGGTTTTCGCGCCCGAAGAACAGCACAGCCCAACTCACCGCCCAATTCTCTGCCCCGTATCCTCTTCACTGCGGCTCCGCTTTCGCTCCGCCGCGTTTTCGCGCGCCTGGGGAAATCTTGTCAAAACACGCCAGCGCATTTTGACGATTTCCCTCTTTAGGCGAGGCGCGCGTCTTTGGCTACAGGAGGGGACTGCCCTTACGCCGGGCGGGCGGTGCCTCCCGGCACTCGGAATGGGCAGCCTCTACCCAAACCCAAGCAACCGGCAACCTCTACTCTCGTTTATTCCGAGAGGCAGCGCAACTGAAAACCGTAGCCGCGGTGGTCCGCGCCGCTGGGATTGAGCCACGCCACGTAGAAACCCAAGTACGTGCCATAGGTACTGCTGACCGCGGAAGCACTGTTGTAACCGTAATTACCGATGTCGCCCGGTACGCCCGTGCGGTAGTAGCGGTAGCCCGGGGCGGGAAAGGCAGACAAAGGAAAGGCAGACAAAAAAGAGGGCGTCGTTCCGCAGAACGACGCCCTCGTGCATATTAAAGCCCCGGGAAACAAAACGTCCGTAAGCCTCGGGAAACGACCGGCCTAAACCAATGCGTGTCCCGTCATCTCAGCCGGCTGAGGCAGGCCCATGATCTTCAGCACCGTCGGCGCCAAGTCGGCCAATACACCGTCATGCACCGCTTTGATGGAATCCGAAACCACGATCAACGGCACCGGATTCAACGAATGCGCTGTATTCGGCGTCCCGTCCGCATTCACCGCATTGTCCGCATTCCCGTGGTCGGCACAAATCAAGATCGTATAACCCGCTTCCCGAGCCGCCGTCACCACCTTTTCGGCACACTCGTCCACCGCACGAACCGCCTTCTGAATCGCGTCATAGACCCCCGTATGCCCCACCATATCGCCGTTCGCGAAGTTCAGGCAGATGAAGTCCGGCGCCTCGAACCGAATGTCGTTCACCAACGCGTCGGCCACCTCGTAAGCGCTCATCTCGGGCTGCAAATCATAGGTCGCCACCTTCGGCGAGTTGATCAGGATGCGTTTTTCCCGCTCGAACGGTTGCTCGCGGCCGCCGTTGAAGAAGAAGGTCACGTGAGCGAACTTTTCGGTCTCGGCAATCCGCAGCTGCGAAAGCCCCTGCTTCGAGATCCACTCGCCGAGCGTGTTTTCCACATTCTCCTTGTCGAACAGAATATGCACCCCCCGGAACGACGAGTCGTAAGGGGTCATCGTACAATAGTAGAGCGGAATGGTCGTCATCCCCTGCTCCGGCATGTCGCACTGGGTCAGCACCTGGGTCAGCTCCTTGGCGCGGTCGTTCCGGTAGTTGAAGAAGATGACCATATCCCCCTCTTCGATCAAACCGATGGGCGCCCCGGCCGCATCGGTCAAAGCGATCGGTTTGATAAACTCGTCGGTCACCCCTTCTGCATAAGACGCCTCGACTGCCGCCACCGCGTCGGTCGCCTTCGTCCCCACCCCCTTAACAATCAAATCGTAAGCCTCTTTGACCCGTTCCCACCGTTTGTCGCGATCCATGGCGTAGTAGCGTCCGATCACACTGGCAATCTTTCCGGTCGACTTCGCCATGTGTGCCTCCAACTCGCGCAGGTACCCCGCCCCGCTCTTGGGGTCGGTGTCGCGACCGTCCATAAAGGCATGGACGTAAGTATCCGAAATCCCGTAGTGTTTCGCGATGTCGCACAGCGTAAACAGGTGTTCCAGCGAGCTGTGCACCCCCCCGGCCGAAACGAGTCCCATAAAATGGACTTTTTTGCCGTTGGATTTGGCATATTCGAAAGCGGCGACGATCTCCGGATTCTTCATAATGGAACCGTCTTTCGCCGCGCGGTTGATCTTCACGAGGTCTTGGTAGATGATGCGCCCGGCACCGATATTCTGGTGTCCCACTTCGGAGTTCCCCATCTGTCCGTCGGGCAGGCCGACGTTTTCGCCGCTGGTGAGCAGTTCGGCATTGGGATAGCTTTGCATCAACGAGTCGATGAATTTCGGATGGGTCGAGAAGATGGCGTCCCGCGACGAGTGGTCGCCTTTCCCCCAACCGTCGAGGATCATCAGTAAGACTTTGTTTTTCATTTCGTTATGTGGTATTTATTTTATTTTCCTAACTGCCCGGGCCCGAATCCTAATCGAAGGACTGCATCCCGAGTCGGGAGATATCCTGAAGCCGTTGCTGCTGGGGCATCCCGAGCTCCATGAAGAAGTAGTTGATCGGATCGACCGGCCGCCCCCGATAGTGCACCTCGTAGTGCAGGTGAGGCGCGAACGAAAGGCCCGAATTCCCCGAAAAAGCGATGATATCCCCCCGACTCACCCGCCGCCCCGGCTCGACGGTCACCTTGTCCAGATGCGAATAGACGGTCTGATAGCCGTTCCCGTGGTCGATCGTCAGACTGAGCCCCGAAGTCTGTCCCCGGGTCTGCAAGCTCTGTACCGTGCCGTCCGCCGTGGCGAAGACCGCCGAACCCGCCGGCACCGAGTAGTCCACTCCGTTATGCTGCGACATGGTCTTGAAAAACGGATGCACCCGCTCGCCGAACGATGCGGTGAGGAGTTTCAGCTGCCGGTTGTCGACCGGCTGGATCGCCGGCGTGGAGAGCGCCCGGGCGACATCCCGGGCCACCCGCTCGTGCAACCGCTCCGTGGTGGCGTCGTAGTTCGAGACCCGCTGATACAGCAGCCCGAGGTGTTCGTCGAAATAGTTCCCCAACTCCTTGTTGGTCATCCCGTCGAGGCGTGTCCGAAAAGCGATGCCCCGCTGCCGATCCTCTTCGGCCCGGGTCGCCGGATCGGCCTCAAAAAGAATCTTATAGACGCTCCTGTCCCGTTCCGAGACGTTTTCCAGAATCTCCTGCAACATGGCGTACCGCTGTTCCAAAGCGCGGTACTCTTTTTCGATCTTCGCGGTGCTTTTCTTGAGTTCGTACTCGATCGGGGTGTCGAAAAAGAGGGAGAAGACGACGAAATAGATCACCGCCACGGCCAACCCGCTGAAGAACCGGAAGGTCCATGTCACCAGTTTCTTGCGCCGCCGGGGACGGGTCGAATTATGTACCGGGTTCTTACTCATCGAGTTCGTAAATGGTGGCCTTGGCCGATTCGGTAATGGTGCGGAACTCTTCTTCGCTCATATCGCGGCTGATGTAGTTGATCGGATTGACGGGTCGTCCGCGGTAGATCACTTCGTAGTGGAGATGAGGCCCGGTGGAGCGTCCCGTGCTGCCGACTTCGCCGATCAGCTCGCCGCGTTTGACGAGTTGTCCCGGTTTGACGAGGCTTTTGCTGAGGTGGGCATAGCGCGTGCGGTAGCCGAATCCGTGATCGATCACGATCTGGATGCCGTATCCGGACTGCGGTTTCTGGTCGGCGACGAGCCCTGTCCCGGTGGCATAGACCGGGGTTCCGGTCGCCGCCCCCATGTCGATCCCCTCGTGACCGATCCACCGTTTCAGAATCGGGTGCATCCGCATCCCGAAGGCGCCGATATCGCCGCGCAGTTTGGTCTTGTCGAGCGGCATGATGGCCGGCACGACCTCGGCCATCAAGTCCTTGTCGACGGCAAGTTTCTCGATCTCGTCGTAAGAGAGGGACTGCAAATAGAGCTGCCGGGCCAAAGCGTCCATCTTTTCCCACACGCGGGTCATCAGCGGCGCATAGCGTCCGTAGCCCACCGAGGCGTATTTCTCGTCGGCATACGGCACATAGACGCCCGGCATATCGAGCGTATCGGCCGAAAAGATGGCCCGATAGACGGCATGATCGCGCTCCCGGAGCTCCGAGAGCTGGGCTAGCGAAGCGTCGACGCGCTTTTCGAGCAGCTGGTAGTCGTGCACGATCGCTTCGTTCTGCTCGCTCAGGCGGTGCATCTTGGGGGTATAGAAGAAGTAGGAGAAGACGAAATTGACGACCGAGGCCACGATGAAGACGAGCAGCACCGTCCGGACGAACCGGAAGAGCCACAACCGCACGGGCAGCACGAACCGCTCGCGGAAGAAGTGGTAGAGGGTGTAGTATGACGAAGGTTCGTTCGGTTCCATGCTCATCGTGAGGGCGCGGCGAGGGCGCAGTTAGCGCAACAAATTTACGATTTTTTTCGATGCGCCGTCCGTTCCTCCGTTTATTCCGAGAGGCAACGCAACGGAAGACCGTAGGTATGTCCGTCCGAGTGGCTGGGATTGAGGTTCTGCGTGTCGAAGTACAAGTACATCCCACCGCTGCCGTGCACCGACGACGAATAGCAAAACCCGACGTTGCCGTAGCCGTCCAGCACGCCTGAAGCTGACCAGCGGTAGCCCGGGGCGCACCCGCAGGGCGTTTTACTGGCAGCCTCTATCCCCGTTTATTCCGAGAGGCAACGCAACGGAAAACCATGGGCGCGGCTGTCCGAGTTGCTGGTGAGGAGGTGCTGCGAAAAGAAATTCAAGTCCAGGCCGTAGACACCGCCCGTAACGGAAGACCAGCTGAACCCGGTGTAGCCGACGCCCATCAGATCGCCCGAGTTCGAAAGGCGGTTGCCCGGGGCGCACCCTTCGGGTGTTTTACTGGCAGCCTCTACCCCCGTTTATTCCGAGAGGCAACGCAACGGAAGACCGTGGCCACGGCTGTCCACGCTGCCGGGATCGAGATCCTGCGAGTGGAACCACAAGAACACGCCGTTAGTCCTGCTAAGAGCGGAAGACCAACTGTACCCGCTGCCGCCGACGCCCGTCAGAACACCCGTAT
>NZ_JBQIQO010000023.1:0-41026 GCF_056799795.1 Rikenella sp. | reverse complement strand
TGCGCGGCTCAAAGAGCCGCAAGAGCTCGGCCCAAAGCCCGGCCAACAGCTCAGCCCAATCCACTGCCCAAATCTCAGCCCCATGCTCGGCCCAGCGCGGCGGGAAAACCGTAACCGGTTTTCCCGCCCAAAACAGACACAGCCCCAAGCTCGCCCCAGTTCTCCGTCCCCTATCAGCCTCACTGCGGCTCCGCTTTCGCTCCGCCACTTTTTCCGTCGCCCGCTGGGATTTCATCTCGATTTTGCTCACCGCAAAATGAGCGAAATCCCTCTCTTAGGCGGGCGGGCGACGGAGTTTTGCTCGAAGTCGAGGTTTTTCGCGCGCCGGCGGAAATCCTGTCAAAACGCGCAAGCGCATTTTGACGATTTCCCTCTTTAGGCGGCGGCGCGCGATCCGGTCATTGCCCCGGCTGGAACTGCCCTGCGCGGGCGGCGTCCGGCTAATAAGGCAAAGACAACCCTAACAAAACGCCCGATGGGCGCCCCGGCGGGACAGAGCGATACTGCGTATCGCTTAATCAGCTCAGCCAAGTTCTTGGTGCGCGCCGGGGAAATCTTATTCAAACGCGCATCACGCGTTCGAATGATTTCCTACTTCAGCAATCGCGCGCGGTCGAGCTTTGTCACGCCTAAAACTGCCCTGCGCGGGCGGCGGACGGTTAATAAGGCAAAGACAACCCTAACAAAACGCCCGATGGGCGCCCCGGCGGGACGGAGCGATACTGCGTATCGCTTAAGCAGCTTGGCCCAGTTCTTCGTGCGCGCCGGGGAAATCTTGTCAAAACGTGCCAGCACATTTTGACGATTTCCCTCTTAAGGCATGGCGCGCGATTACTTGAAATAATAAAGGCTGCCCGCCGTGGCGCGAACGCATCCGCCGGGCGGGCGGTGCGTTGACCTGCGGTCTCCCTCGCGCTTGCGAGGCATCGTCGACAAGCCGACGTGCTCTCGCTTCGCTACTCGGGTCCGGTACTCGGAATGGCCAGCCTCTACCCCAAGTAACCCGAAACCTCTACCCCAACACCTCGCGGCAGCCACGGCCCACAAAAAACCTCCCCGCCCCCCCTACAGCTGAGCGAGGAACTGCTGCTGAGTCGGGTCGTCCGGATCGTAGTCGAAGCCGTCCGCCTTGCGCGCCTCCCAAACCCGCATGTAGGCCGGCTTCATCTCGAACGGCGGACGGTTGACGAACGTCAGCGACCGCACCTCCTCGCGGAACACCTCCGCACAGACCCGCCGGATCGGTTCGATGATCTCCTGCTGCTCGACCCGGATCAGCGTGTTGAGCGCAATGTTGTACTCGTGCCGCACCCGATCCGCCGAAAAGCCCGTCGCATACTCCATCCCGCTCAGCGTCCGGAACCACGAGTGCGCCACGATGATATCCGACAACGCCTGGTCGTGGAGCGACTTCCAGTCCCCGTCGCTCGCCGTGGTGATCGGCACGAAACGCGTCGTGTCGCTGTCGATCCCGTTTTTCACGAGGAACATCACCTGCCCCGGTTTTCCGGCGAACCGCTCCTCGGCCAAGCGGGCGATTTCGGCCGCCTCCTGTTCCGAATCCGTATCCCCGTCCAGCACCATCACCCCCGAAGGCTGGAACGAGTTGTCCAACCGCGAGATATTCCATCGATCCGTCTTCCAGACGATCGCCGACGCCCCCATCCCCGCGATATACTTCGGCACGCCGTAGTGTTCGAACATCGGTTCGTAATCCTTGTAATGAATCACCGCCCGGAGCGTACCGTCGGGTCGGGGTTCGAAAGCCGGATAGAGCGGCAGCAGGATCGCCTCCGAAGTCCGGTACTGCTTCCAGTCGTGGTGCAGGACGACGTGGCGGTCGTCGCGCGAGAGTCGACACCGCGTGGCATCCTGATGGTACAGCGCGAGGAAGCTCCGCTTCGGGTCGGTCACCACCTCCAGAAAGGCGTTTCCCAACAGACACCGGTCGAGCGCCAGCCGCTGAACGACATTCCGCAGCGTCTGTCCCTGTCCGTTGGCCTCGGCCACCAGCTCGGCCGTTCTGGGGGCTCCCGTATCGACGCTGAGGCCGCTGCCGCTGATGTAGTCGGCCTTGTCGTTGATGATCCGTCGGTGCACCGTCGAGCTTCTGGAAAGTGCCGCCAGCGCTTCGGGGAGCCGGTTGTCGCTCCCCCATCTCCAGACCTCTTTCCGCGCGGCCTCGGTCACGGGCCTCACGGCAGGCGGTTGGGCCTGTCCGACGACGAAGATTTTACTTTTCGCTTTTCCCGTCATTTTCATATTTTTTGACACTAAAATTTCGATTTACAATACCTAATTAGATTTAGCCCTTTTCCGGGTGTTCCGGATCGGGGCAGAGGCGGTCTGATTGTTTAGGGTAGAGGCGGCCAGTGGAACGCCCTGCGGACGCGCCCCGGGCTACCGCTTGGACACCTCGGGCGCGCTGAAATTCGTCGGAAACAACGGACATTGCTGGACACAGGTACCGATGGTAGACGACATCCGAGTGCATTGTTTAAATTTCGACACGCAGTTCCTATCATCCCAAAACGGACATGCCCACGGCCTCGGTTTTCCGTTGCGCTGCCTCTCGGAATAAACAGAGACGTATTGCTTGGGGCAGAGGCGGCCATGGGTACAGGGCCAGTTCGCTTGCCGAGCGGCATCGCCCCGGGCTTCCGCGACGCAGGACTCAGTGGACGATTGGGGGCTCCAATGAGCATCGGCGAGGGCGGATACAGTTGGGCATCTACAGTTCGCGGCACCTTTGGCATGAACTTGGATTTCCACATGACCGGCCTCAGTCCCAGCCACGCTTACTGCCGTGCCTACGGTCGTCAGTTGCGCTGCCTCTCGGAATAAACGAGGGTCGAGGCATTTGGGGTCGAGGCGACCAGTAAAACGCCCTGTCGGCGGCGCGCCCCGGGCAACCGCTATAGCCATATGGGAACCTTGCATTACAACGGAAATTACGGTTATAGTTATTCGTGCTCAGCCAACGAAACTAACGGTATGTTCTTGGACTTCAATACGCAGGGTCTCAACTCCAGCGGCGGATACGACCGGGCCCACGGTCTTCAGTTGCGTTGCCTCTCGGAATAAACGGGCCGCGTGCCCGCGGTGGGCAAAGGGCTGGAGTTACCCTAACTGGCTCAACTTTGGCAGCCGGAGCCAGCGTAGGCGCAACGAGCATCGCGAAATTGCGGCCCTACGCCGGGGGTGGCTCCGGCCCGCGCGGCTCGAAGAGCCGCAAAAGCAACGCCCCATCACGGAAAGTTCGCCGCCAGCGGTGAGTGCAACGAGCTCCGTCGAGTTGCAGTCCGCCGCATGGGGTGGCGGCGAACTGCGCGGCTCAAAGAGCCGCAAGCATATAACCCCATTCACCACCTAAAACTCTCGGTTTCGGCCTGTCGCCCATCCCCCCGAGGCGCTCCGCGCCTGGGCGACAAGGCCGGCAACCCTAAAGGGTCGCAAGAGCACCGACCAAAAGTTTAACCCAACTCTCCGCCCATTCGTCCTCGGCGCCCCCTCGCGCCGCTATGGCGTCGCCCTCGCCGAGGACGGCGATTCCGCGAATCGCGCTATTCGCTCTCGGTTAAAGCGGATCGCCACCAGCAGGAACGCAACCGAGCTTGCGAAAATGCAATTGCCTTAGCGGGTTGAAGCCTGCGGGGCCTAAAACGAGCATCGCTAGTTGCGGGCCTCCGCTGGGGGAGGCTTTCGGCCCGCGCGACCCTAAAGGGTCGCAAAAGCTCGGCCCAGTTCTCCGCCCCAATTCCGTCGGGTTCGGGCTGCGCGCTCCCCGGGTGGGCCGAAGGCCCAGCGCGCAAGCCCGGCGGTTCTACGAACCGCAAAAGCACCACCCAATTCATCACCAATCTGCCGAGTTCGTTTTCGGCCGCAGCCAGCGGAGAACGAAGACGGAGCGAAAGCGGAGTATTTCGGCCCTCCGCTGGCTGCGGGCCGACCGTTGACACGAGGACTGAACTACTCGCTCTTGGCCCAAAACATATCAAAAAGCATAGCCCAACTCTCCGCCCAAATCCAAGCCTTATACTCGGCCCAGCGCGGCGGGAAAACCGATTACGGTTTTCCCGCCCGAAGAACGAGCACAGCCCAAAGCACAGCCCAGTTCTCCGCCCCGTGTCTACCTCACTGCGGCTCCGCTGTCGCTCCGCCGCATTTGCCGTCGCCTGCTGGGATTTCATCTCTATTTTGCTCACCGCAAAATGAGTGAAATCCCTTTTTACGCGGGCAGGCGACGGATTTCGCGCTCTCCTTTAGGCGGGGCGCGGTCGAGCTTTGTCCCGTCTAAAACTGCCCTGCGCGGGCGGCGGCCGGGTGACCCCGGCGGGACGGAGCGATACTGCGTATCGCTTAATCATTTTTTGGCGTGGCGCGCGGTTACTTTGAAGTAATAAAGGCCGCCCGCCGTGGCGCGAACGCGTCCGCCGGGCGGGCGGTGCGTTGACCTGCGGTCTCCCTCGCGCTTGCGAGGCATCGTTGACAAGCCGACGTGCTCTCGCTTCGCTACTCGGGTCCGGCACTCGGAATCGGCAGCCTCTACCCACCTCCTTTTCTGCGTTCCGACCCACTCACCCTCCGCCGCAGCGGCAAAACACGCACCGTTAGACCTCCGAGTAGGCCGTCACGATCAGCTCCGGCAGCAGATAGTCGCACCCCGCCATGAACGTCGCCCGCTGTCGGTTCTCCATCTGATCCGGATTGTACCACATCGAGACCTCCGACCCCGGAAAATCCGCCGTATTGACCGCCACCGCCAGGTTTCGGCTGTCCGTCAGGATCGCCCACGAAGTCGGCAAATCGCCCACCGTTTCGAGATACCCCTCCGCCTGGATGTCCACCACCGGAATCCCCCGGAACGACAACCGATCGATCCCATTGATCCGCGCCGCCCGGACACTGTCCAGCGACCCGCTGAGCAGGCTCTCCTCATAATTTTCCGCCACATCGCGCGTCACCAGCAGCACCAGTCTCCCGTCCCCCTTCATCGCCCGGAGCTGCGCCGGCGCCTCCGCATAGATCGCCCGGAAGAGCTTTTCGGCATTCCCCGCCGTCCCCATCGGCAACATCGCGACCCGCTTCACATCCTCCGCCCCCGTCCCCGTGTCCGCCACCAGCCGTTTGAGGAATCCGTCGAACGTATTGAACCCGCTGGCCCGTTCCGTATCGCCGACCCACATCGTCGCCCGAATCGCCTCGGCGATCGCCTCGCGGAAGAGCGTCGTTTCGGCCTCTTCGAGCTCCGTGCCCGACAAATCGCCCAGATTGACCTCCGGCCGTCCGACGATCCGTTCGTAGACCATCGCGAAATAGTCCTCCGCCGCATAACCCATTTCGGCCTTCACCTTGTGTAACTGAATTACTTTCTGGTATTTATCCGCCACCTCGCTACCCTTCCACCCCGCCGCATAGCGTTGCAGGAGATCCGTCCCGCGCTTCCAGAAATTGAGCGTCGTCGGCACCGGCATGTTGTACATGACCCGGATCCCGAGCTCCATCGCATCGGGCCCACTGACGAGGGGTCTGAAGAAGACCGATTCGAGTTCGTTTCCGGTATAATTTTTCGGATTTTCAATAATTTTTCCCATTCTGTTTAGTAAGTTTGATTGTTAATAAATTGTGAATGATTCGGTTAATCATCACGTCGAGACTAATCGTCCGTCAGTTTGAGCGATAGAATAATCAGTTTGCGCGTTCGAATGCAGCCTCCTTTCCGGTTTGTTTGTTAATAACTCTGTGCATATCTCCGCCCCGGGCTTCCGCGAAAGGGCGAACGGACATCCCATCTACACCGGCAGCGGTGGCTTCAGCTGGGCAGCAACAGCTCTGAAAAGCAATGGAGGATGTTTGCATTTTAGCATGAACGATCTCGGAGCCGAGGTTACAGACTTACGCGCTTTCGGTTTTCAGTTGCGTTGCCTCTCGGAATAAACGGGAAAGGGAGTCGCGGTGGGCAAGGGGCCGGCGACCCTAACTGACTTAACTTTGGCGGCCGGCGCCAGCGGAGACAAAACGAGCTCAGCGAGTTGGGCCCTACGCCGGGGTGGCGCCGGCCCGAGCGACCCTTTGGGTCGCATAAGCAACGCCTTTTCCTAGCGAGTTCGGGCTGCGCGCTCCGGGGGTGGGCCGAAGGCCCTGCGCGCAAGCCCGGCGGTTCTACAAACCGCGCTACTCGCTTTCAGCCTACAACTGTTCGCCGCCAGCGGGGGCGTAATCGAATCTTTGAAAGTGCAATTGCCTTAGCGGGTCGAAGCCTGCGGGGCCTAAAGCAACGTCAGTTGCGGGCCTCCGCGGCGGGAGGCTTCGGCCCGCGCGACCCTACGGGTCGCAAGAACTCATCCCCATTCTGTAAAGTTCGTCCTTGCGCGCTATTTCGTTCTTAGCTTAAGTCCGCCGCCAGCGGAGAGTAGCAACGAGCCCCGTCGAGTTGCAGCCCGCCGCGTGGGGTAGCGGCGAACTGCGCGGCCCTTCGGGGCGCAAGAGCTCGACCAACGATTCAGTCCAAAGCCAGACCAATGGTTCATCCCATTCACTGTACACAGTCGTCGGGTGCGTTCTTGGCCGCAGCCAGCGGAGAACGAAGACGGAGCGAAAGCGGAGTATTTCGGCCCTCCGCATCCGGGGGCTGCGAGCCGACCGTTGCCACGGGGACTTAGCTACTCGCTCTCGGCCCAAAGCACGGTCAAAAGCACGGACAACAGTTTAGCCCAACCCACAGCCCCATGCTCAGCCCAGCGCGGCGGGAAAACCGTAGCCGGCTTTCGCGCCCGAAAAACGGTCACGGCCCAAAGCAGAACCCAGTTCTCCGTCCCGTATCAGCCTCACTGCGGCTCCGCTGTCGCTCCGCCGCATTTCCGTCGCCCGCTGGGATTTCATCTCGATTTTGCTCACCGCAAAACGAGTGAAATCCCTCTTTACGCGGGCGGGCGACGGATTTTTCGCGCGCCTTGGGGAAATCTTGTCAAAACGCACAAGTGCATTTTGACGATTTCCCTCTTTAGGCGAGGCGCGCGTCTTTGGCTACAGGAGGATACTGCCCTTACGCCGGGCGGGCGGTGCCTCCCGGCACTCGGAGTGGGCAGCCACGGCCCAACTCCCTGCTCCGCGCGCTGGCGGAAGTCTTATTCAAACGCGAACTACGCGTTTGAATGATTTCCTACTTCAGCGGTCGCGCGCGGTTGAGCTTTGTCCCGCCTGAAACTGCCCTAAGCGGGCGGCGTCCGGGTGACCCCGGCGGGACGGAGCGATACTATGTATCGCTATGGCAGCCTCTACCCAATTCTCTGTCCACCCAACCCGCATTGTTAACAATTTGTTAAAAACTTTTCCGTAAACGCGAAGCATCCAAGTGATAAGCCCGGCCGTTGTGCGAAAACTCTGTAAAATCCTCCTCTATCAACCCCGACACAGCAACTCCCGGATCCTCCGACGGCGCCGTTTCGGAACGACCGATCCGACCACGCAAATCCCCCTCCTCGCCGCCTCGCGCCGCCAACGCCGCCACAACCGCACATCCATCTGAAATCGTCATTTTTTCTTCCTTTTGTGCGTTTTTCTCCGAAATAAACCAATTACGAATCCGCTCCGCAGCTCGTTCCCGGAGCTCCCCCCACGCCGTAACGCCTCCGACCCGGTCAGCCAGCCCCGCCTCGACCGCCTCTTCGGGCGAAAGCCACTCCCCTCGCCCTCCGTCCCGCGCCATCCGCTCCCGAAACTCCTCCACCGACCGCCCCGAACGACGCGCATAAATCTGCGCCATCCGCTCATCCGTTTTGTCCAACAACCTGGCCGTCCGTTCCGCGTCGAACGCATTTCCGTCGAGCGTAGTCGTCGCATTATGAATCAGATAGAGCGCCGTCGAAGCGACATACCGCCTTCCCGAAGTCGCCGCCTGCGCCACGATCGTGGCCGCCGAAGCCGTATAACCATAACACACCGTAGTAATTTCAGCCCCCTCCTCCGCCAGCGCACAGAGCGCATCATAGATAAGAAACGCATCCTGCACATTTCCTCCGATTGATCGGATTTTTACCTCGATTTTTCGCGCTCCCGACCTTCCGATCCGTTCGACCTGCTGTCGGAAACGTTCGTAAGTCGCCGCACGCTCCTCCCCCCCTTCGAAACTCCACCACTCCGGCACCCCGATCAGACCATCGATTTCGATTTTCATTTTTCGTCCACCGCTCACGCGGATTTCACCAGGCTTTTGCATAAATAATCGGATTTATAGATTTATTTTATTGATATTCATAAAGATCCATTAACGCCCCCGGGCTACCGCCGCTACGGCTCGGGCACATTGGAGGACATCGGCAACCGCGGTTACAGCAGGTCTTCGACAGTCAATAGTATCTACAGTGTGTACTTGGACTTCCACGTGACGTGGCTCAGCACCAACGAGTCGAATGTCCGCGGATCCGCTTTTCAGTTGCATTGCCTCTCGGAATAAACGGGGGTGCCGCTCGGCACTCGAAAGCTGGCCGCCTCTACCCAAAAGCTGGCTGGAACCACCCCAAACAGCAGCCTCTATCTCCACAGGCCTGCCCCACAAGCTATCTGCATTCTCTACCCGAAGCCCATCGGAGCTATCCTAAATTAGGCCGTCACCTTTTTTTTCATTTATTGCGGTTCGCAGAACCGCGCGGGCCGGAGTCATCCCCGGCGTAGGCCTGCAACGTCGTGGAGCTCGTTTCCGGCCACGCTGGCTCCGACCCTCAAAAGCACTTCCCCCCATTCACCGCCCCATTCTCAGAAGTTCGTCCTCGGCGCACTACTCGCTCTCAGTTCAAGCGGACGAAGCCTGCGGGGCCCACGGCAACGTGAGTTGCGGGCCTCCGCTGCGGGAGGCTTCGGCCCGCGCGACCCTCAAGGGTCGCAGAAGCACAGCCCATTCACCTCTTTTAAGCAGTTCGCCGCCAGCGGAGAACAGCAACGAGCCCCGTCGAGCTGCAGCCCGCCGCTAACGGCGAACTGCGCGGCTCAAAGAGCCGCAAAAGCTCGGCCCAGTTCGCCGCCCCAATTCTGTCGGGTTCGGGCTGCGCGCTCCGGGGGTGGACCAAAGGCCCAGCGCGCAGGCCCGGCGGTTCTACGAACCGCAAAAGCACAGTCCCATTCACCGCCTCCCATTCTATTAGGTTCGTCCTCGGCGCGCCTCCACCGCGCCGCTAATGCGTCGCTCTCGCCGAGGACGGCGATTCTCGAATCGCGCTACTCGCTCTCGGCCCAAATTCCAGCACAAAGCTTGGCCCAGCGCGGCTCGAAAACCGTAATCGGTTTTCGCGCCCGAAGAACGAGCACAGCCCCAAGCCCAGCCCAGTTCTCCGTCCCGTGTCCGCCTCACTGCGGCTTCGCTTTCGCTCCGCCGCTTTTTCGCGCGCCTTGGGAAATCTTGTCAAAACACGCAAGCGAGTTTCGACGATTTCCCTCCTAAAGCGGGGCACGCGTCTTTTTCTCGTCGCCCGCTGGGATTCATCTCGATTTTGCTCACCGCAAAACGAGTGAAATCCCAGCGGGCGACGGAGTTTTCGTGAGTGGGCAAGTTTTTTCGCGCGCCTTAGGCGGGGCACGCGTCTGTCCGACAGGAGGGTACTGCGCTCGGGCCGGGCAGGCCCCGCGTGCCCGCGGTGGGCAAATGGCAGCCTCAGCCCAACTCCCTGTTCCGCGCGCCTGCGCGATTCATCTATATTCGGCTATCGCCGAAATAGTTGAATCGCTTCTTTAGGCGTGGCGCGCGTCTGTTCGACAGGAGGGTACTGCGCTCGGGCCGCGCGGGCCCCACGTCCCGTGGACGGGCGAAACTGCGTTTCGCTGTGGCAGCCTCTACCCAACAACTAATGACCGCCTCTACCCCAACACTCGCAGTCCCCTCCGCCCAAATCCCCCCCCAGCCCCGCCAGACAAAGCGCCTCATTCCTTCGCGAAGCCCCCGATCCGGAGCCGTCCCCGCTTCGGTTCCAGCTCCGTTTCGACAATCCCCGTGAGCACATCCGGCCCATCGTCGTGCGCATTCGCCCGAAACACCCTCCGAAACCCCACCACCTCCGCCGCCAGCTCCGGCCACCTGCGCTGCCAATCCTCCGGGAAACGGATCATCCGCTCCACCGTCGGCGCATACGTCAGAATCCTCGACTCCTTGTTCCCCGCCTGGTGGAACATCCGGAACGTACACCCCCGCATCCCCTCCTCCCTGAGCCTCCGCTCCACCGCCCTTCCGAACCCCCTCCCCCCGTTGTTGCTCTCGATATACGCCACCGTCGTCCCCTCGCGCGCCAACATCTCCGCCACCTCACGCTCCGTCCTCTCCATCGGCTCCTCCGAGTAGACCACCCCCGTGACATAGCACACCCCGTCCGCCCCCACCGCATAACAGATCGAACAGAGCCGATCCCCGCCCGTATCCGCCGTATCCGTATAATTCGCCCTCCGGACGATCCGCTCCGGGAGCCTCGCATACGTTTCGAACCCACCGTACAGGAGCCCCTCCCTGACCACCGGATTCCCCTGAAACAGCGCCTCGAAGAGCACCGGTTCCGTCCCCCTCCTCTGCCTGAGCCACCCCACCGAATGCCTCTGCGGCCAGAGCGCCTCCCCCCTATCCCTCGGATCGATCTGCGTCGACGGCGAACTCTTGATCGCCTCGAACACCACCGCCACCCACCGCTCCGTGCCGCCCCCCCCGATCTGCTCCCACCTCGTCGGTACCACCACCCGCTCCACCCGCATCATGCGACCGATCAAGTCCTCCTCGTGCCACCTCGTCGACACCACCAGCTCCTGCGCCCCATCGTGCAGCCTCGTTCTGACCACCGCCTGATACCACTCCCAGACCCTCTCCCTGACCCTCGGCGAATTGGCCTCCAGCATATTTTTGTACAAATCGTCCGTCACCATCACATCGACCCTGTTCCCCGTGAGCGACCCCGCCCTTCCGACCATCCTCACTCCCCCCTCTCGTCCGACGCAATCGAACTCCTGCAACGTTCTTCTGGCCGTTCTCTCCCCCCTTCTGTCCCCCCCCGGCACCCCCTTCAGCCTCGTCCACGGAAAGATCCTCCCATACGCCTCCCCCTCCATGACCCTCTGCACCTCCCGTCCGAACCTTCCCGCCAGCGCGAACGAATAGGAAGCGACCGCCAGCCTTCGATCCGGATTCCGTCCCAACAGGAACGCCGGCAACAAGACCGCCGCCCCCCTGCTTTTCCCGTGCTGAGGCGGCACACAGACCATCATCCGTCGGATTCTCCCCTCCGCAAACTCCCCCAGAAGCCGGTAATAAGCCTCATGAAACGGGCTCCACTCCATATCCGGCGCCACCTCCCCGACAAACTCCCGGAACGATCTCCTGGCCCTTTCCCACCTCGGTTCGTCGCGCCCGACCACCAGTTTTTCGTTCCGCCTCGGCCCTTCGCTCTTTTTCTTTGGAATACTTTTTTCTTCTTTCAAAACATTTCTCCCGCTTTTAGCACATCCCCCAGCTCTCCACCTCAGCCGTCGCCGCACATCCCCCTCTTTCCCTCCCGAACCTCCACCTCTCTCCCGCTCACTTTCGATTACTTTTTTCCCTCATTAGCATATTTCTCCGCCTTTCATTTCCTAACAACCGATCTTTCCGCCCTCTCCCTTTCGCCCCGGGCTTCCGCGACTCAGGCGTGAATGGTCCTTCGGGCGATCTGGCGAGCGTCGGCAACAGCGGATACAGCTGGTCGTCCACGCCCTATGATTCGGGAGATCGCTACCGTGGGACATATTTGGGTTTCAATACAACGTGGTTTGCATCCAACAGCACAGGTAGTCGTGGCTACGGTTTCCCGTTGCGTTGCCTCTCGGAATAAACGGGGACAAGCAGCACGTAAACACTGACTATAATATAGTTGAACTTTGTGCAGCCGGAGCCAGCGTAGACGCAACGAGCATCGCGAAGTGGCGGCCCTACGCCGGGGGTGGCTCCGGCCCGCGCGGCTCTGCGAGCCGCAGAAGCTCGGCCCAAATTGCGGCCAACAGCACAGCCCAAATCGGCCAAGTTCGGCCTGTCGCCCACCCCCCCCGAGCGGCTTCGCCGCTGGGCGACAGGGCCGGCAGTTCGAAGAACCGCAAAAGCACGCCCCATTGAACTGCCCCATTCTACGATGTTCGTCCTCGGCGCGCCCCCCACGCGCCGCTAATGCGTCGCTATCGTCGAGGATGGCGATTCCTCATGGAATCGCGCTACTCGCTCTCAGTTTTAACGGTTCGCCGCCAGCGGAGAGCAGCAACGAGCTCCGACGAGTTGCAGCCCCCGCATGGGATGGCGGCGAACTGCGCGACCCGTTGGGTCGCAAGAACTCCGCCACCAGCACCGCCCAAATCAGCCAAGTTCGGCCTGTCGCCCATCCCCCCAAGGCGCTCCGCGCCTGGGCGACAAGGCCGGCGATTCCTCGCGGAATCGCGCTATTCGCTCTCGTCCGAGAGTAAAGCCCTAAGCCCGGGCACCAACCTCGCCCCAATTCCGTCGGGTTCGGGCCGCGCGGCTCTGCGAGTCGCAGGAGCTCGGCCAACAGTTAAGCCCAATCCACCGCCCAAAGCTCGTCCCCATGCTCGGCCCGGCGCGGCTCGAAAACCGATTGCGGTTTTCGAGCCCAAAGAACTGTCACAGCCCAAAGCACAGCCCAGTTCTCCGCCCCGTGTCCGCCTCACTGCGGCTCCGCTATCGCTCCGCCGCGTTTTTCGCGCGCCTTGCGCGATTCATTCTATTTCGGCTCACTGCCGAAATAGCTGAATCGCTTCTTTAGGCGTGGCGCGCGTCTTTGGCTACAGGAGGGTACTGCCCTTACGCCGGGCGGGCGGTGCCTCCCGGCACTCGGAATGGGCAGCCTCGGCCCAACTCTTCGTCCAATTCTTTATCCGCGCGCCTAGGGGAAATCTTGTCAAAACTCGCTTGCGAGTTTTGACGATTTCCCTCCTTAGGCGGGGCGCGCGGATGCATTGAAGTAATAAAGGCCCGCCCACAGGGCGTTTTAATAACCGTCTCTACCCCGTTCTCTGTTCGCGCGCCGGGGAAATCTTGTCAAAACACGCAAGCGCATTTTGACGATTTCCCCATTTAGGCGTGGCGCGCGTCTGTTCTACAGGAGGGGACTGCGCTCGGGCCGCGCGGGCCCCACGTCCCGTGGACGGGAAATGCTTACGCATTTCCACTACCAACCTCGGCCCAATTCCTTGCCCCGTTTTTTGTTCGCGCCCTTGCGCGATTCATCTATATTCGGCTCACCGCCGAAATAATTGAATCACTCCTTTAGGAGGGGCGCCGGTTACTTTTAAGTAATAAAGACCGCCTCTACCCCTATACAGCGCTGCCGCCCCGGCCCAACTACCAGTCACGCACGGTCGAGCTTTGACCCGCCTAAAACCGCCCTCACGAGTCATCCGGCGAGACCCGACACCCCCTCGATCGAGCCCTCCTTTCACACGGCACCAACGCCTCCTCCACCTCCCGGAGCGCCCCGTCCGACAACCGACTCCAATCCACCACCGCCCGCTCCCCCTCCTCCTCTTCGCCCTCCGACACAGCCTCCGGCTCCGCCGCCCGCCCCCTCTCCTCCTCCCTCGCCAGCTTCAGCCTCATCTCCACACAACGCTCCAGCCCCCTCAGCGCCGCCATACACCCCTTCGCCAACGGCAACAGATCCTCCTCCAGCCCCTCCGGCTCCAGCATCTTCGCCAACCTCTCGTACGCCTCCTCCACCCGCTCGATCCTCCTCAACCCCTCCCGTAAAATTTCCGCCTTCATACCTTATATAGACAACTAAATATATTTCCCCCCAAACCGCCCCGCCCCCGCCCCCGATTTTCCCACAAAAAATCACCCCCGATAACTCATATGAGTTAAAATTTATTATATTCGCCACATCAATCCCCTATGCCCCCCACCAGCGCCAAAGATATACCACCCCCCAGCCCCGTCCAAACGACACACCAAGCCATTACACCCGAAGAGCCGAGACCGACCCTTTATATTATAAAATTCACCTATCCGACCATTTTCCACCCCCAAATACCCACCCCACCCATGAACACCACCTCCACCTCCCATATCTCCCGCTACCAGATCGACACCAACTCCGGCATCCAGACCATCCGCTACGAACGCCACGTCGTCGGCTACGTCGAACAAGGCACCAAACTGATCCACCTCGGCGACCGCTACGTCACCGTCCGCAGCGGCGAACTCTTCCACCTGAACCCCGGCACCCACTACATCGAGAACGACCCCGCCGGACACGACCTCCCCTTCCGCCAGACCCTCCTCTTCTACAGCCCCAGCGACCTCCGCAACGACTTCATCCCCGCCACCCAAATCGCCGCCACCAACCACCTCTGCTCCACCTGCCGGAACACCACCGACATCTACACCTACCCCGCCTGGCCCCTGATCGAGAGCTACTTCCGCTCCCTGAACCGCCTCCTGACCACCCGCCTCCACCGGCAACGCCCCGAACTCGGCCGGCTCAAAGTCTGCGAACTCTTCCAACTCCTCCAGACCCGACCCGGCTGCTGCATCAGCCGCCCCATGTGCCAAGCCCTCAGCCAGAGCCAACGCACCTTCTCCGACGTCATGCACGCCAACATCTTCACCACCGCCAGCGTCGCCACCCTCGCCGCCCAGTGCGAGATGAGCCCCACCGCCTTCAAGAACCACTGCCAGCGCACCTTCGGCACCACCCCCCACCGCTGGATCGTCGACCAACGCCTCAACCGCGCCCAACTCCAACTCATCACCACCCCCGACCCCATCAGCAAAATCGCCCGCGACTGCCTGATCCCCAACCCCTCCCACTTCATCAAACTCTTCCGCCGCCGCTTCGGTCTCACCCCCCTCGCCTACCGCCGGCGTTACGAAAAAACCGGCCTCTGACCCACCCCCCGAAACCCGAAAAACACTACCTTTGCCCCACACACAAACAACTATCCATTATGTTAAGCACCAAACTTCAAGAAGCCCTCAACGCCCAGATCAACGCCGAACAATGGTCCGCCTACCTCTACCTCTCGATGTCCCTCGACGCCTCCGTGAAAGGCTATAAAGGGATCGCCAACTGGTTCTCCATCCAATACCAGGAAGAGCAAGCCCACGCCCAACTCTTCATCGACTACATCCTGAGCCGCGGCGGCCGCGTAACCCTCGCCCCGATCGCCGCCGTGCCCACCGAATGGGCCACCCCCCTCGACATGTTCCGCGAGACCCTCGCCCACGAACAGAAAGTGACCTCCCTGATCGACAACCTGTGCCGTCTGGCCGCCGACGAGCAAGACTTCGCCACCTCCAACCAGCTGATCTGGTTCGTGAACGAACAAGTGGAAGAAGAAGAGAACGCCCGCGACATCATCGACCAGCTCCAGATGGTCTCCGAGAGCCAGATGGGCCTCTACATGATCGACAAAGAGCTCGGCACCCGCACCTACACCGCCCCGAGCATCGCCGCCCAGTAATCCATCACACACCTATATCCAATCGGGGTCGGAGGCCATGGAAACAGCCTCCGACCCCGATTTTTACATTCGCCCCAAAATACCGGAAAAAGAGCGAAATACATCCGACACAGACACGCCCCCGCCCCGTCATAGAGAATCCGATAACTTTCCGTATCTTTGCCAACCAGCAACCGACAGGCCCAACACCTGCCGCACCGCTACTATTGTATATATAGAGAGATGGACATCACCCGAAACCTATCGCTCTCCGACGTAGAGCGCGTACTATACCACCACGAACCGATCCACCTGCCCGCCGCCGAGCGGGAACACATCGCCGCCTGCTACGACTTCCTGCAAGCATTCTCCGTCGGGAAAGTCATCTACGGCATCAACACCGGCTTCGGGCCCATGGCCCAATGGCGCATCGACGACCTCCACCTCCGCGAACTCCAGTACAACATCATCCGGAGCCACGCCGTCGGCGCCGGGAGACCCCTGCCCGAGATCTGCGTCCGCGCCGCCATGCTCGCCCGCCTCCAGACCTTCGTCCAGGCCCGCTCCGGCGTCCACCCCCAAGTCGTCGAACTACTCATCGACCTCCTGAACCGCGGCATCACCCCCATCGTCCCCGAACACGGCAGCGTCGGCGCCAGCGGCGACCTCGTCCAACTCGCCCACATCGCCCTCGCCCTGATCGGCGAAGGCGAAGTCCTCTATCGCGGCGAACGGCGCGACACCGCCTCCGTCCTGGAATCCGAACACCTCCAGCCCCTGCGGATCGGCATCCGCGAAGGCCTCGCCGTCACCAACGGCACCGCCGTGATGACCGGCATCGGCCTCGTCAACCTCCTCCAGGCCCGTCGTCTGTTCTCCTGGTCCCTCGTCTCCTCCGTGCTGATGAACGAAATCGCCTCCTCCTACGACGACTTCCTCTCCGACACCCTCAACCGGCTGAAACACCACCCCGGGCAACGCACCGTCGCCGCCCGCATGCGCCGGTGCGCCCAAGGGAGCCGCTGCCTGCTCCAACGCGAAGTCACCCTCTACCGGAACCCCGGCGACAACCCCACCTTCCAGCACAAAGTACAACCCTACTACTCCCTGCGATGCACCCCTCAAATCCTGGGGCCCGTGCTCGACACCCTCGACCACGCCGAACGCATCCTCCTCGAAGAGCTCAACGCCGTCGACGACAACCCCATCGTCGACCCCGAAAGCCGTAACGTCTACCACGGCGGCAACTTCCACGGCGACTACGTCTCCTTCGAGATGGACAAACTCAAGATCGCCGTCACGAAAATGACCCTCCTCGCCGAGCGGCAGCTGAACTACCTCTTCCACGACCGCATCAACGGCATCCTCCCCCCGTTCGTCAACCTGGGAACCCTCGGTCTGAACTACGGCCTCCAGGCCGCCCAGTTCACCGCCACCTCCACCACCGCCGAGAGCCAGACCCTCTCGAACCCCATGTACATCCACACCATCCCCAACAACAACGACAACCAGGACATCGTCAGCATGGGCACCAACTCCGCCCTCCTCTGCCGCCACGTCATCGAGAACGCCGGCCAAGTGCTCGCCATCCAGCTCCTCGCCCTGGCCCAAGCCGTCGACAGCCTCTCCATCGCCGACCGACTCGCCCCCGCCACACGCAGCCTCTACGACCGCGTGCGCGCCCTCGTCCCCCTCTTCCGCGACGACACCCCCAAATACCGCGAGATCGAACAACTCCAGACCCTCCTCTTCGCCACCGACCCCGAAACCGCCGCATAATGACCACCTCACGCTACGCCCTGATCACCGGCGCCAGCCGCGGCATCGGCCGCGCCATCGCGCTCCGACTCGCCGCCGACGGCTACCACATCCTGCTCAACTACCAGACCAACCGCTCCGCCGCCGAAGCCGTCCTGAACGACATCCGCACCGGCGGCGGCGACGGCACCCTGCTCCCCTTCGACGTCACCGACCCCGAAGCCGTGGAACAGGCCATCGACACCTGGCGGCAGCAACACCCCGACAGCTACATCTCCCTGCTCGTGAACAACGCCGGCATCCGGCACGACGACCTCCTGATGTGGATGTCCGGCGACAACTGGCACCGCGTCCTCTCCACCACCCTCGACGGCTTCTTCCACGTCACCCGCGCCCTGCTCCAGGAGATGCTCGTCCGGAAATGGGGCCGCATCATCAACATCGCCTCCCTCTCCGGCCTCTCCGGCATGCCCGGCCAGACCAACTACTCCGCCGCCAAAGGCGGCCTGATCGCCGCCACCAAATCCCTCGCCCGCGAAGTCGCCCGCAAACACGTCACCGTCAACGCCATCGCCCCCGGCTTTATCCGCACCGACATGACCAGCGACCTCGACGAAACCACCCTGAAGAAAACCATCCCCGCCGGCCGCTTCGGCGAAGCCGAGGAAGTCGCCCACCTGGTCTCCTTCCTCGCCTCCGACCACGCCTCCTACATCACCGGCGAAGTCATCTCCATCGACGGAGGCCTCAGCTGATCCACCCCCCTTATGGAAAACCGCGTCGTCATCACCGGCCTCGGCATCTACTCCTGCCTCGGCCTCACCCTCCCCGAAGTCACCCGCTCCCTCTACGAAGGACGTTCCGGCATCGGGCTCGACCCCTGTCGCAAAGAGGCCGGCTACCGCTCCATGCTCACCGGCCTGCTGCCCCGTCCCGACCTGAAAGGCCGTCTCGACCGCCGTCAGCGCCTCTGCCTCTCCGAGCAAGGCCAATACGCCTACCTCGCCACCTCCGACGCCCTGACCCACGCCGGCCTCACCGCCGACTACCTCGCCGCCCACGAAGTCGGCATCCTGTACGGCAACGACAGCTGCGCCCAGGCCACCATGACCGGCATCGACCTCCTCCGCGAGAAACGCGACACCGCCCTCATCGGATCCGGAAACATCTTCCAGTCCATGACCTCCACCGTCACGATGAACCTCTCGACCATCTTCAACCTGCGCGGCATCAACTTCACCGTCTCCGGCGCCTGCGCCAGCGGCTCCCACGCCATCGGGCTCGGCTACCTCCTGATCCGGCAGGGACTCCAGGAACGCATCGTCTGCGGCGGCGCCGAAGAGGTCAACCTCTACTCCGTCAGCAACTTCGACGCCCTGGGCGCCTTCTCCGTGCGCGAGAGCGACCCCGCCGGCGCCTCGCGCCCCTTCGACCGCCAGCGCGACGGCCTCGTCCCCAGCGGCGGCGCCGCCACCGTCATCCTCGAGAGCTACGCCTCCGCCCAGCGTCGCGGCGTCCCCATCCTCGGCGAAATCATCGGCTACGGCTTCTCCTCCAACGGCGAACACATCTCCGTCCCCAACGTCGAAGGCCCCGTCCGTTCGCTCCGCATGGCCCTGCGCGACGCCGGCGTCGCCATCGACGAAATCGGCTACATCAACGCCCACGCCACCTCGACCCCCATCGGCGACCTCAACGAAGCCCGCGCCCTCCACACCGTCTTCGGACAGGCCCGCCCCTGGGTCACCTCCACCAAATCGCAAACCGGACACGAAATGTGGATGGCCGGCGCCAGCGAAATCGTCTACTCCCTGCTCATGATGCAGAACGACTTCATCGCCCCCAACCTCAACTTCGCCGAACCCGACGAAGCCTCCGCCCACCTGCGCATCCCCGCCGAACGCGTCGACACCCGGTTCGACCTCTTTCTGAGCAACTCCTTCGGCTTCGGCGGCACCAACTCCACCCTGATAGTCAAGAAACACCAAAACTAACACACGACACTATGACCCGCGAAGAGATCGCCCAGACCGTCGATCGGCTCCTCGCCGACGAATTCGAAATCGACCAGAGCCTCATCACCCCCGACGCCCCGCTGAAAGAGACCCTCGGCCTCGACAGCCTCGACCTCGTCGACATCGTCGTCCTCATCAACCAGCACTTCGGCATCACCCTAAAAGGCCCCGACTTCGTCGGCATCGCCACCTTCGACGACTTCTACCGCCTGCTCGACACCCTTCTCCATGGCTAACACCGGCGAACGACCCTGGAACGGCAAATCCCGCGGCGGCCGCCGCGGCTACCTCTTCTTCGTCTTCGTGATCCGCACCCTCGGATTACGTTGCGCCTACCTATTCTCCAGCCTCGTCGTCCTCCACTTCATCCCCTTCGCCCCGCGCGCCACCGCCGCCATCTGGGACTACCACCGGCGGCGGCAGCGTCGGAGCCCGCTGCGCGCCTGCGTCGAGCTCTACCGCCACTACTACCTCTTCGCCCAGACCCTGATCGACCGGATCGCCCTGCGGCACGGCCTGTCGCACCGCTACCGGTTCGAATTCGACAACTACGACCGCTTCATCGACCTCATCTCCCGCTCCGGCGCCGTACTGATCGGCGCCCACGTCGGCTGTTGGGAAGCCGGCGCCGGCTTCTTCGGCGACTACGCCGACAAGCTCCACATCGTCATGCTCGACGCCGAACACCAAGCCATCAAAGAGATCCTCAGCCGCAACGGACAACCCGCCCCGTACCACATCATCCCCATCGACCCCGACCACCCGGCCGACACCCTCCTCCGGATCAAAATCGCCCTGAACCGCGGCGAATACGTCTGCTTCAACGGCGACCGCCACCTCAACACCCGCCAGACCCTCCCCGCCGAACTGCTCGGCAGTCCCGTACTGCTGCCCGCCGGCCCCTTCCGCATCGCCTCGCGGTGCCGCGTCCCCGTCATCTTCTACTACGCCATGCGCGAACGGAAGCGCACCTACCGCTTCCGCTTCACCGACCTCCCCGTCGCCGAGACCCGCGACGAGCGGCACCTGGTCGACCGATACGTCTCCTCGCTGGAAGAGATCCTGCGGCGTTACCCGCGCCAATGGTTCAACTTCTACCGTTTTTGGGACCTCCCCGTCCCGTCACCCGCTCCGGCACACAAAACCACCCGCCCATGAACCTCTTCCCCCCCCTCGCCGACCGCTACGGCCACGACCGCCAGACCGCCCTCGACGCCCAACGCCTCGCACAAGAGATCGCCTTCGCCCCGATCGTCTTCCAAGTCTCGCGCCTGATGCTGAAATTCGGCATCCTGCAACAGCTCGCCGACCATCCCGACGGCCTCGGCCGCGCCGAGCTCGTCCGCGAGAGCGGCCTCACCGACTACGCCGTCCAGGTACTGCTCGAAGCCTCCCTCTCCATCGGCACCGTCAAGACCGCCGACGACCGCTACACCCTCTCGAAAGCCGGCTGGTTCCTGCTGAACGACCCCAGCGTCCGCGCCAACCTCGCCTTCAACCACGACGTGAACTACCTCGGCCTCTTCCACCTCGAAGAAGCCCTCCGCAGCGGCCGTCCCGCCGGGCTGCAAGTCTTCGGCCCGTGGGCCACCATCTACGAAGGCCTCTCGCAGCTCCCCGCCGACGTACAACAGAGCTGGTTCGGCTTCGACCACTACTACTCCGACGAATCCTTCTCCGCCGCCCTTCCCCTCGTATTCGACAGCGACCGCCCCGTTCGCCGCCTGCTCGACGTCGGCGGCAACACCGGCCGATGGGCCACCCGCTGCATCGCCCACGATCCGGACGTCGAAGTCACCATCATGGACCTGCCCCGGCAACTCGACCTCATGCGGCAAGCCACCGCAGACACCCCCGGAGCCGAGCGTATCCACGGCCACGGCGCCGACCTGCTCGACCCCGCCACCGCCTTTCCCCGCCCCTACGACGCCATCTGGATGAGCCAATTCCTCGACTGCTTCTCCGAAGAGCAGGTACAGAGCATCCTGCGTCGCGCCGCCGCCTCGATGGAGCCCCACACCCGGCTCTTCATCCTGGAGACCTTCTGGGATCGGCAACGATTCGAGACCGCCGCCTACTGCCTGACCCTGACCAGCCTCTACTTCACCGCCCTGGCCAACGGCAACAGCAAGATGTACCACTCCGACGACCTGATCCGGTGCGCCGAATCCGCCGGCCTGCGGATCGAGGCCCAGCACGACGGTCTGGGCCTCGGACACACCCTACTCGTATGCAGCAAAGCGTGACCCTCCTCGACCTGATCCCCCAGCGCCCCCCGATGGTGCTCGTCGACCGGTTCCTCGGCATCGCCCCCGACCAGAGCTCCCGCACCACCCTCCTCGTGACCGGCCAGACCCCCTTCTGCGAAGGCGACACCCTGACCGAGTGCGGCCTCATCGAACACATGGCCCAATCCGCCGCCGCCCGCGTCGGATGGCTCTGCCGCCGGAACGGACAACCCGTCCCGATCGGCTACATCGGCTCCGTCAGCCGCTTTCAGGCCGACCGCCTGCCCCTCGTCGGCGAGACCGTCGAGACCGACATCCGCGTCGTGCAGGAGGTTTTCGACATCTCGCTGGTCGCCGCCACCAGCCGGATCGGCGACCGGCCCATCGCCCGGTGCGAACTGAAAATCTTTTTGAACCATGCCACGCGATAGAATCCACCGCCACACCTCCTCCGCCCCGTCCGGACTGACGTGCCGGATACCGATCCGCGTCCGCTTCAGCGAAGTGGACTCCATGCGCATCGTCTGGCACGGCGCCTATCCCCGCTACTTCGAAGACAGCCGCGAAGCCTTCGGTCGGCAATACCCCGGCATCGGCTACCTCGACATCCACGCCAGCGGCTACACCGCCCCGATCGTCGAGCTCCACCTCCAGTACCACCACCCGCTGACCATCGGCGACACCGCCACCGTCGAGATCCGCCACATCGACACCCCCGCCGCGAAACTCTGTTTCGACTACCTCATTCGCCGCGACGCCGACCGACAGATCGTCGCCACCGGCCACTCCATGCAGGTCTTCATCGACCCGTCCGGCGAGCTGAGCCTCACCCAACCCGAATTCTACCACCAATGGAGAACCCGATGGCTACACCCGTGAGAACCGTCTGGCTCGGCCCCGACAGCCTCGTCACCGCCCTCGGCGACAAAGCCGCCACCCTCGAAGCCATCGAAGGCCGCCGCACCGGCCTCGCCTTCGATCCCCGGCGGCAGCTTATCGTCGGCGCCCTGCCCCCGGAGTGCCTGCCGATCGGGCTGCCCGACGGCTACACCCGCCTCGAAGCCCTCGCCATACGGGCCGTCGAACCCACCCTCGCCGCTGCCGGACTCCGGCTCGACGACGACCGCGTGCAACTCCTCCTCTCGACCACCAAAGGGAACGTCGACCGGCTGGCAGGCTGCGGCGACACCGTGCCCGACGAAGCTTTCCTGGGGCACACCGCCCGGCAGATCGCCCGCTATTTTCAGGCCGCCCGACCGCCGATCGTCATCTCCAACGCCTGCATCTCCGGCCTCTCGGCCCTGATCGTCGGCCAGCGGCTGCTCCACGCCGGCGAGTGCGACCACGCCATCGTCGTCGGCATCGACCTCCTGTCCGAGTTCATCACCGAAGGCTTCCGCTCCTTCCAGTCGCTCAGCGACCGGCCCTGCCGGCCCTACGACGCCGACCGCGACGGCCTCACGCTGGGCGAAGCCTGCGGCGCCCTGCTGCTCACCACCGATCGGCAGAGAGCCCTCGAACCCGCCGTCGCCCTGCCCGGCGGAGCCGTGACCAACGACGCCAACCACATCTCCGGCCCCTCGCGCACCGGCGACGGCCTCTACCACGCCATCCGGCTCGCCCTGGAACAAGCCGACACAGAGCCCCGGCAGGTCGGCACCGTCAACACCCACGGCACCGCCACCCTCTACAACGACGAGATGGAGAGCAAAGCCCTCCGCTGGGCCCGGCTCGACCACACCCCCGCCAACAGCCTGAAAGGCTACTTCGGCCACACCCTCGGCGCCTCGGGCATCGTCGAGAGCATCCTCTGCGCCGAAGAACTCCGCCGACGGATCGTGTACGGCACCCAAGGATTCTCGACCCTCGGCGTCCCGTGCGCCATAGAGGTCTCTCCCGACCACCGGCCGCTGGAACACCCCTGTTGCGTGAAGACCGCCTCCGGCTTCGGCGGCTGCAACGCCGCCATCGTCCTCGCCGCAGAAGCCGACGGCGCAGCGCGTCCCGTCGTCACCGCCCGGCCCGAACCCTCGATCCGGACATCCGCCGCCTACCGCCTGCCCCGGGGCGACCGCGACTTCGGCGCCTTCATCCGCGACGAATTCCGCGCCCTCGACGCCCCGAACCTGAAATTCTACAAGATGAGCGACCTCGCCAAAGCCCTCTACGTCGCCGCCGAGCGGCTCCTGAGCCAGACCCGGCCCCTCGGCGAACGCTACGCCCCGACCGAGATCGCCCTCGTGCTCAGCAACCGCTCCTCGTCGCTCGACACCGACCTCCGCCACCAGCGCACGCTCGACCGGCACGAACCGCCCTCGCCCGCCCACTTCGTCTACACCCTGCCCAACGTCGCCGCCGGCGAGATTTGCATCCGCCACCGCATCCAGGGCGACAACACCTTCTTCATCGAAGAACACGGGAGCGACCAGAGCGAATCCTACGCCCGGCTGCTGCTCCGGAACGGACATGCCCGCGCCGCCATCTGCGGCCGGTGCGAACTGCTCGGCGACACCTGGGAAGTCGACCTGAAGCTGCTCGAAACCGCCGACGAACCCCGACATACCGACACACACGCATAGCATACCACACAAAGACATGGAACAACTGATCGAAGAACTCAAGACCCACCTGATCGAAGAACTGAACCTCGAAGAGCTGACCCCGTCCGACATCGACGCCGACGCCCCCCTGTTCGGCGACGGCCTCGGACTCGACTCGATCGACGCCCTGGAGATCATCCTGATTCTGGAACGGTACTACGGCATCAAACTCCACAATACCGCCGAAGCCAAACCCATTTTCCACTCGGTGAAGACCCTCGCCGAATACATCGCTAAACACCGGCCGTAAGATGCAAATCGCCATCAGCGGCGTCGGCATCGTCTCATCCCTCGGCATCGGCGCCGACGCCACCCTCGACGCGATCGCCCGTTCGACGAGCGGTCTCGCCCCGGCGGCGCGCTTCCTCGCCACCCGCCACCGCGTGCCGGTCGGCGAAGTGCCCCACTCGAACGAAACGCTGAGCGCCCTGCTCGGCCTCGCTCCGCAGGCCTGTCACTCGCGCACCGCCCTGCTCGGGATGGTCGCCGCCCGCGAAGCCCTGCTCGACGCCGGCGACGGAACCGGACTCCGCACCGGGCTGGTCTCCGCCACCTCCGTCGGCGGAATGGATCGCACCGAGGAGTTCTACGCCGACTACCTGCGCGATCCCTCGCGCGGGCGGCTGCGCGACGTCGTCATGCACGACTGCTCCGCCTCGACCCGCGCCATCGCCCGATACTGCGCCATCGACGGCCTCGCCACCACCGTCAGCACCGCCTGCTCGTCGGCCGCCAACGCCATTCTGACCGGCGCCCGGCTCATCCGCCACCGCATCGCGGATCGGATCGTCGTGGGCGGCACCGACGCCCTCAGCCGGTTCACTCTGGGCGGCTTCCGCTCGCTGATGATCCTCGACGAGCAGCCCTGTCGCCCCTTCGACGCCAGCCGGGCCGGTCTGAACCTCGGCGAAGGAGCCGGCTACCTCGTCCTGCAACGCGCCGACACCTTGCGCCGCGAGCCCTACGGCTATCTGACCGGGAGCGCCAACGCCAACGACGCCTACCACCAGACCGCCTCGTCGGCCGAAGGAGAGGGCGCCTACCGGGCCATGTCCGGCGCCCTGGCCGCCGCCCGCATCGCCCCGGAACAAGTGGACTACATCAACGCCCACGGCACCGGGACCCCCAACAACGACCTCGCCGAAGGGCGCGCCATCCGGCGGCTGTTCGGCGACCGCGTGCCCCCCTTCAGCTCCACCAAAGGCTTCACCGGCCACACCCTGGCCGCCGCCGGAGGGATCGAAGCCGTGCTATGCGCCCTCGCCCTGCGCGACGGCCTCGTCTACCCCAACCTCCGCTTCGAACAGCCGATCCCCGAGCACGGCCTCGTGCCCGAACGGCAGTTACGGAGCGGCCGACCGATCCGCCACGTGCTCTCCAACTCCTTCGGTTTCGGAGGGAACTGCACCTCGCTGCTCTTTTCGAAACCCTAACCCCGAGCCCCGTCCCGCCATGTGCTACATCGAGAACATCCGAACCGAACGCGACCTCGCGACCGACCTTCGCGAGCTGATCCCCGACGCCTCCCTGCGCCGGCGGATGAGCCGCATCGTGCGCCAGAGCGTCGCCACAGCCGTCGAATGCGTCGGCGGCAGCCCCCGGCTCGCCGACATCGATGCCATCCTCACCGCCACCGGCTGGGGCTGCCTGAGCGACAGCGAACGCTTCCTGCGCAACATCTGCGAGACCGACGAACAGATGCTCAACCCCACCCCCTTCATCCAGTCCACCTTCAACACCGTCGGCGCCCAGCTCGCCCTGCTCGGCGGCAACCGGAGCTACAACACCACCTACGTCCACCGCAGCCGGAGCTTCGAGAGCGCCCTGCTCGACGCCACCCTGCTGCTGGCCGACGGCGACGCCGCCCGGGCGCTCGTCGGCGCCTTCGACGAACAGACCGAAACCCAGCACCAGATCATGGAACGCATGGGCTGCTGGCGCCGCGAGCGGGACGGCGAAGGCGCCGTTTTCTGCCTCCTGACCTCCGCGCCCACCCTCCGGAGCCGGGCGAAGATTGTCCGGATCGACTTTCCCGACACCCGGCTCACCTGGGAAGAGTGTCTCAAACGCTACGGCACCACCCCCGACACCGTCGTCCTGTGCCGCGACCCCGAAGCAGAGAGCTATCCCACCGTCTCGGCCCGGCTCTTCGCCGAAGGCGTCGCCGCCATCGTCGCCGGAGCCCCGGAAGCGATCATATACAACGAATACTTCGGCGCCGAACCGACCGTAACCGTACTGCAATGCCTCCCGTAATCTGGATCCCGCTCCTCATCGGCCTCGCCGGCCTCCTCGGCTTCGGCTACTACGCCTCGTTCTTCATCGACAGCGGCGTCTACCTGAAAGCCCGCTGCCGGGCCTCGGGCCACAGCGACGAGCCCCTGCTCGCCCTCACCTTCGACGACGGGCCCGACGAACGGAACACCCCGCTCGTGCTCGACACGCTCGCCAGCGAGGGAGTGCGGGCCACCTTCTTCCTCATCGGCGAACGAGCCGCCGCCCACCCCGAACTCGTGCGACGCATCGTCCGGGAGGGACACCTCATCGGGAACCACACCTTTACCCACTCCGGTCGGTCTCCCTTCCGGAGCCGGGCCGCGATCCGGGCCGAGCTGGAAGCGACCCGCCGCACCCTCGAACAGATCACCGGCCTCCGGACACGGCTCTTCCGGCCTCCGTTCGGCGTCACCAATCCCCGGATCGCCGCCGCCGTGCGCGACGGCCGATACGACACAATAGGATGGGACATCCGTCCGTTCGACACCCGGACACACGTCTCCCGCGACAAGATCCTCCGCCGGATCCTCGACCGCCTGCGTCCCGGCTCCGTCGTGCTGCTCCACGACCGGATCGACGGCGCCGACCACCTCGTCCGGCAACTCCTGACGAACGCCCGCCGACGCGGCTATCGGTTCGAAACCATCGACCGGTTATTTCACCTTTCAGCCTATGAAAATTAGACACCTCTTCCTACTGCTCTTCGCCGGACTCTCCGCCCCGCTCGCCGCCCAAACCGCCGACCCGGAGTGGAGCCGCTTCGCCGACGAGCTGAAACGCAAAAGCCGCGACATACAGACCATCGAATGCCGCTTCACCCAGACCCGCCGGGCCGCCGTGCTGAAACAGGAGGTCAGCAAGCAAGGCACCTTCAGCTACAAACGCCCCGAGCAGATCCGGCTGCTCTTCGCCGACGGCGACTGCATCGTCATGAACGGCGACCGGTTCCGACTGGTCAGCGGCGGCAAGACCACCCTCGTGAAGACCCAGTCCAACCCCATGCTCCGCGAACTCCGCCGGACGCTGGCCGCCTGCATGACCGGCGACCTCGACGCCCTCACGACCGCTTTCGCCCCCCGGCTGACCGACCGCGGCGGACACTATGAACTCCGGCTCGTACCGCGCCGCAAACAGCGACTCGCCGAGATGCTCCTCGTCATCTCGAAACGCGACATGTCGCTCGACGCCCTGCGGATGACCGAGACCTCGGGCGACTACCTCCACTACGCCTTCACCGACAAACGCTTCAACGGCCCGATCGCCGACGAAACCTTCCGAACCGAACCCTGATCCCCCATGGCCGTACAACCCGCCTTCTACCAGCTGCTCCGGGTCGAACCCCGGGGCGACAGCTACCGGGCCGAAGCCCGGCTCGATCCCCGTCACGCCATCTACGGCGGACACTTCCCCGGCCACCCCGTGACCCCGGGCGTCGGCCTGCTGACCATCCTGCGCGAAGCGATCGGACTGGCCCTCGGCCACCCCGTCCGTTTCGCCGCCATCCGGAGCTGCAAATTCACCGCCCCCGCCATCCCGGCCGACGGCGAAACGCTGACCCTCGACTTCACCCTCAGCGACACCTCCGACGTGCGCGGCACCGCCGCCTATCGCGGCGAGACCGTCCTGAAACTGACCGCCACCCTCGCACCGATCCCCGACCCGGAACCATGACCGCCACCGCCCCGACCTATGCCGACCGCCTGCGCCGCCTGCGCTGCCTCGTCGCGATCCCCACGTACAACAACGCCGGGACGATCCGCCGCGTCATCGACGACGTGCGACGGTACGCCTCCGACGTGCTCGTCATCGACGACGGATCGACCGACCGCACCCCCGAACTGCTCGGCCGGATCGACGGCATCCGCACCATCCGCTATGCGAAAAACCAGGGCAAAGGCTACGCCCTGCGGCTCGCCCTGCGCACTGCCGCCGCAGAGGGCTACCGCTACCTGCTGACCCTCGACGCCGACGGCCAGCACTTCGCCGACGACATCCCCCGCTTCGTGGAACGGATCGAAGAGGCGCCCGACACCCTGCTCGTCGGCGCGCGGAACCTGGCCGCCGACAACATGCCCTCGAAGAACACCTTCGCCAATCGCTTCTCCAACTTCTGGTTCCGCGTCGAGACCGGCATCCGGATGAGCGACACCCAGAGCGGCTTCCGGCTCTATCCGGCGACCGCCCTGAACGCGATCCGCACCCTGACCTCGCGCTACGAATTCGAAGTCGAGATCCTCGTGCGCGCCGCCTGGCGCGGCATCCCGGTCGAGAACATCCCCGTCCGGGTCTACTATCCGCCCGCCGACCAACGCGTGTCGCACTTCCGGCCGTTCCGCGACTTCGCCCGCATCAGCCTGCTGAACACCCTGCTGGTCGTCGTCGCCCTGATCGGATACTACCCCTGGCGCTTCGTGCGCTCGCTCAACCGGACGAACATCCGGCGCTTCATCCGCCGACACGTGACCCACTCCGGCGACAGCCCCCTGCGGCTATCGGCCTCCGCGGGCTGGGGCGTCGCCTGCGGCATCGTCCCGCTGTGGGGCTACCAGCTCGTTTTCGCCCTGGCCACCGCCCACCTGCTGCGGCTCAACAAAGCCGTCGCCGCCCTCTTCTCCAACGTGAGCATCCCGCCGATGATCCCGCTGATCCTCTATGCCAGCGTCGCCCTCGGCGCCCGCGTGACCGGCAGCCGAATCGACATCGCCCTGTCCGAAATCTCGTTCCGGACGCTCGGCGAGATGCTCGGACAATACCTCGTCGGCAGCCTGCTGCTGGCCGCCCTGTGCGGCACCGGCGCCTGGCTCGTCGGCTGGCTCCTGCTGACCACCCTGAAACACATGCGCAAACATGAGTAACTTCTTCGTCCGCCTATACGACTGGTTCCGGGGCCACCGCCTCGTCTTCTGGCTGCTGCTCGCCGGCTGGGCCGTCGGCACGGGCGCGCTCGTGCTGCGTATGCGTTTCGTCGAAGACATCACCAGCTTCTTCGCCGGCGACGACGCCGGGCGCAAACAGGCCCTGATGTTCCGGAACCTGAAGCTGAAGGACCGCATCGTGCTCCTGCTCTCGGAGGCCGACCCCGACACCCTGATTTCAGCCGGCGACCGCCTCGTCGAATCGCTCGCCCCGCTGGTCGACGAAGGCCTGCTCAGCCGCGTCACCGAAGGCGTCGACGCCACGACCATCCATCGCAGCGCCGACTTCGTCTACGACCACCTGCCCATCTTTCTGCGGGACGACGACTACGCACGCCTCGACTCCCTGCTGCGCGACGACCGGGGCGTGGAACAGGCCGTCGAACGCTGTTTCGCGACCATCGCCTCGCCGTCGGGCCTCTTCGCCGGCGAATTCTGCCTGCGCGACCCGCTCGGCATAGGCAGCAGCCCCCTCGCCGGCCTCCAGCGCTTCAGCGCAGGCAACCGGTACGAGCTCTACGGCGACCGCATCTTTTCCGCCGACGGGTCGACCCTTTTTCTCTTCGCCGACCCCGCCCACGGGCTCGGCAGCACCGACACCAACGACCGGCTGGTCGGGCAGATGGAGGCGGCCATCGCCCGCGTCCGGAAAGAGACCGGCGTCCGGATCGACTACTTCGGGGGGCCCGCCGTGGCCGTCTACAACGCCCGGCAGATCAAACACGACACGATGCTGACCCTGACCTTGGCCCTGCTGGCCGTCGTCGCCGTCATCACCTTCGCCCTGCGCAGCCGGGGAGCCGTTCTGCTCATCCTGCTCCCCGTGCTGTTCGGCACCCTGTTCGCCCTGGCCGCCATCTACCTCGCCCAAGGTCGCATCTCGTCGATCGCCATCGGCGCCGGAGCCGCCGTCCTCGGCATCGCGCTGAGCTACTCGATCCACATCGTCTCGCACCACACCCACACCGACGACCCGCGGCGCGTCATCGCCGAACTGGCCTACCCCCTGACCGTCGGCAGCATTACGACCATCGGCGCCTTCGTCGCCCTGCTCTTCACCCACTCCGGCCTGTTGCAGGACTTCGGCGCCTTCGCCTCGCTGACCCTGATGGGCACCACCCTCTTCTGTCTGGTCTTTCTGCCGCACTTCCTTTCCGACCGCCGGAAACGCCATTCGGGCCGCCTCTTCCGTCTGATCGACCGCCTCAACGGCTACTCCTACGAACGCAACCGGTGGATCGTCGGCAGCATCGTGCTGGCGACCATCGGATGCGCCTTTTTCTACAACGACGTGCGGTTCGACACCGACCTGCACCACCTGAACTTCGAGCCCCGTCACATCCTCGAAGCCCAGCACCGGCTCGAACGGCTGACCGAGGGCGAAGGCGAGACCACCCGCGTCTTCCTGCTCACCTCGGCCCCCGACAACCCCGGAACCGCAGCCGCCTGCGCCACCCTGGGACGACAGCTCGACACCTTGCTGGCGAGCGGTCGGATCGTCTCCTACGCCACCGCCGGCGACTACTTCGTCAGTGCCGCCGAGCAGGAACGGCGCATCGACGCCTGGAACACCTTCTGGGCCACGCGGAGCGACACGCTGATCGCCCGGCTCGAACAGGCCGCCGCCCGGGCAGGCTTCAGCGACCACGCCTTCGACGCTTTCAGCGCCCTGTTGCGGAACCGCTACACGGTCTGCGACTACTCGTCCGAGAGGCTGGCCGACGTCCCGCTCTTCTCGGACTGGATCAACGCCGTCGACACGACCGTCCTGCTGGTCTCTCAGATCGAGCTCGCCGAAAGCGACAAAACGGCCGTCTACGCCGCGCTCGAAACCTGCGACGACACCGTCATCCTCGACCGCGCCTACTACTCCTCGCAGATGATCCGGGCCATCAACGACGACTTCTACTTCATCCTTCTGGTCTCCTCGTTTCTGGTCTTCGGCGCCCTGCTCCTGTCGTACGGCAGCCTGGAACTCGCCCTGCTGTCGCTGCTGCCGATGTTCGTCAGCTGGGTGATCATTCTGGGCATCATGGCCCTGTACGACATCCCGTTCAACATCGTGAACATCATCCTCTCGACCTTTATCTTCGGGATCGGCGACGACTTCAGCATCTTCATCCTCGACGGCCTGCTGAGCGAGTACCGCGACGGACGCAAACTGTTCCGGGCCCACAAGACCGCCATCTTCTTCTCGGCCTTCACCACCATCGCCGGTCTGGGGGCCCTGCTCTTCGCCCAACATCCCGCCCTGCGCTCCATCGCCCTGATCTCCGTCGTCGGGCTGAGCGTCGTGATTCTGGTCTCCTACACCCTGCAACCGATCCTCTTCGCGCGGTTCATCTCGTCGCCCGTGCAGCACGGCGGTTTCCCCTACACCCTGCGCGATCTGGGACGCACCGCCTACGCCTTCCTCCTCTTCCTCGGCGGCTGCCTGACCGCCCAGCTGCTGCTGCTCGTCAGCCTCGTCCTCCCGATCCGGCACGCGAAGAAACAAGCCGCTCTGCACCGCCTGATTTGCGCCTTCGTGCGCGGCCTCCTGCGGATCGTCCCCTCGACCCGCGTCCGGTTTCAAAACCTCGCCCGCGAACGGTTCGACCGGCCCGCCGTCATCATCGCCAACCACCAGTCGTCCATCGATATCCTACTGCTGCTCGCCCTGAGCCCGAAGATCGTGCTCGTCACCAACGGTCGGGTGTGGCGTTCGCCGATCCTCGGGCCGATCGTCCGCTACTTAGGGTACTTCCACACCGCCGCAGGCTACGAAGCCGCCGTCGGGCAGCTGCGAGAGAAGGTCGCCGCAGGCTACTCCGTCGCCCTCTTCCCCGAAGGCACCCGGTCGGTCGACCGCACCATCGGACGATTCCACAAAGGCGCCTTCTACCTGGCCGACCGGCTGGGTCTGGATCTCCTCCCCGCCGTCATCTACGGCGCCGGCGAAGTCTGCTCGAAGCGGCAGAGCCTCTACATCAAACCGGGGTGGATCGTCTGCCGCCTGCTGCCCCGGGTGTCGGCGGGCGACCCGCGCTTCGGGACGACCCTCCGCAAACAGGCCAAAAGCTGGCGCCGGTGGTACGTCGAACAGTACGCCGCCCTGTGCGACGAATACGATCGGGCCCGGAACCCTTACTTCCGGAACGCCCTGCGCAAAAACTACCTCTACAAAGGCCCCCTGCTGATGCATCGCATCCGCCGGGAAGCCGCCCGGGCCGACTACTACGACGCCTGGGACCAGGCCCTTCCGCGCGATGCCGCCGTGACCGAACTCGGCTGCGGCTACGGCGCCCGGGCCGTGATGCTCGGCCTCCTCTCCCGACAGCGGCGGATCGTCGGGCTCGATCCCGACGAAGAGCGCATCCGCATCGCGCGGCACGGCTTTCTGAACGACGGGAACATCTCCTTCGGCCTCTTGTCGGACGAGACGGAGCTCCCGCACTCCGACATCTTCCTCGTGAACGGGCCGGCGGACGACCCTCTGCTCGACCGCTGCCTGTCGCGCCTTCGTCCCGGCGGTTCGATCCTCCTGACCGACCCGGCGGACGCGACGCGGCCGGAGATCGAATCGTTCGCCCGGCGACACGGGCTCGTCCTGCGCGCCGAAGCCGGTCGAACCGTACTCACCCGAAACACCTGACCCGCCCCACCTCTCATGAAACCATTCGATGTCCTCATAATCGGAAGCGGCCTCGGCGGTCTGGCCTGCGGCGCCCTGCTGAGCCGCGAGGGGATGAACGTCTGCGTCGTGGAGAAGCACGCCCGCTTCGGCGGCTGCCTGCAATCCTTCCGCCGCCAGGGGCGGCTGCTCGACACCGGCATGCACTACGTCGGCAGCATCGCCCCCGGACAGATCCTCCATCAATACCTCAAGTACTTCGGCATCCTCGACCGCCTTCGGCTGAGTCCGCTCGACCCCGCCTGCTACGACGAGATCCGGCTCGACGGCCGACAGTACCCGTTCGCCTGCGGCTACGACCGTTTCATCGACCGGCTCGCCGAACAGTTTCCCGCCGAACGGGCCGACATCGAAGCCTACTGCCGCCTGCTGCACCGCGTCGGCCGCACCATCTCCGTCGAGACCCTGCGCTCGGGGCGCCTCTCCTCCGGCGGCGAGGAGTATATGGGGATTTCAGCAGCAGAGGCCATCGCCGGCTGTACCCGGAACCCCGTGCTGCGGAACGTGCTGGCCGGCTCGATCCTCCTGCACAGCGGCGACCGGCAGCAGACCTCGCTCTACGAGCACGCGATGATCCACCACTCCTACATCGAAAGCGCCGGCCGCTTCGTCGGCGGCTCCCAGCACGTGGCCGACGCCCTCGTCGAGACCATCCGGCGCAACGGCGGCACCGTCCGCGCCGACAGCGAAGCGACCCGCCTGATCCTGCGCGACGGACGGATCGACGCCGTCGAAATCAACCGCACCGAACAGCTCGGCGCACGATATGTCATCTCCGACATCCACCCCGTGCCGACCTTCGCCCTGCTAGACGGCCCGCACGCCATCCGGCCCCGCTTCCTGAGTCATCTACAATCGCTCCCCCAGTCGATCGGTTTCTTCACCACCTGGCTCCTCCTCCGGCCCGGCAGCTACCCCAGCCTCGACCGGAACTACTACCTCCACAACCGTCGGCCAGACCTCTGGTCGTTGACCGGCGACCACCTCGGATGCCGGATACCCGTCGTACTCGTCAGCGCCCAGCCCTCCGACGACGGCCGTTTTTCGGACGTCATCTCCCTGCTCCTCCCGATGGAGGCCGGCGAGTGGGCCCCGTGGGCCGGAACGACCACCGGAAAGCGGGGCGACGCCTACACCGCCTGGAAAGAGCGGTACGCCCGCGCCTCGATCGACTTCGTCGCACCCCACCTCCCCGGCCTGCGCGAGGCGATCCAGTCCGTCTGCACCGCCTCGCCCCTCACCTACCGCGACTACACCGGCACACCGGACGGATCGGCCTACGGGCTGGTGAAAGATTGCCGCAACCCGCTCCTGTCCCGCCTCTCGCCGCGGACGAAGGTCGAGAACCTCTTCCTGACAGGCCAGAACCTGAACGTCCACGGCTTTCTGGGCGTCTGCGTCAGCGCCGCCGCCACCTGCTGCGCGCTGGTCGGCGAAACGTACCTCACCCGAAAAATCGGCTATGAATAATCGGCTATGAACAGAGTCCTCAAACAGATCGGCCGCAGCCTGCTGTGGCTCCTCGGCAGCGTGATCGTGCTCCTGCTCGGCGCCCTCTGCTGGGTTTGGATCGGCGCGGCCACCGCCGACATGAAACCCCCGCAGCTCGCTTTCGACCCGGCCGACTATCCGTTGAGCGTCGCCCGCGACTCTCTGCGCGTCTGCCGCGAGAACATCCTGCTGCGGAACCGGTACGGCCTCTGGGAGGCCCGCATCGCCGGCGACGCCGAAACCCGCGGAGCCGCCATGGGGGCGATGAGCCGCGACCTGCTGCGGGATCAGGAAGAGGCCTTCGTCGCCCAACTGCGCCGCTTCGTCCCCTCCGAGCGACGGCTGAAACTGCTGCACCGGCTGACCCTCTTCTTCAACCGCCGGCTGGCCGACCACATCCCCGAAGAGTACCGGCGCGAGATCGCCGCCCTCTCCGCCTTTTGCAGCCACGACTTCGACGCCTTCGGAACCCCCTACGAACGGCAGCTCAACTACCACGCCGCCCACGACATCGGACACGCCATGCAGAAATACATGCTCGTCGGATGCAGCTCGTTCGCCCTGCGGAACGGAGCCAGCGCCGACTCGGCCCTGCTCGTGGGACGCAACTTCGACTTCTACATGGGCGACGACTTCGCCCGCCGCAAACTCGTCAGCTTCGTGACCCCCGATCGGGGCTACCGCTACGCCTCGGTGGGATGGCCCGGCATGACGGGCGTCCTCTCCGGGATGAACGAACGGGGCCTCACCGTCACCCTCAACGCCGCCCAGGGGCCGATTCCGTTCCGGTCGGCCATGCCCGTATCGCTGCTCGCGCGGCACATCCTGCAATACGCCGCCACGGCCGACGAGGCGTGTCGGATCGCCGACACGTGCCGTCTCTTCGTCTCCGAGAGCCTCCTCGTCACCGAAGCCGCCGGCCGCCGCGCCATCGTGATCGAAAAACGGCCCGACCGGCAGGCCGTTTTCGCCCCCGCCGGCGACCGCCTCATCTGTACGAACCACTACCAGTCGGCCGAGCTGGCCGACGACCCCGACAACCGGCAAAACATCGCCGAATCGGACAGCTATCCCCGCTACCGGCGGCTCGAAGAGCTGCTCGACCGCTCCGGCCCGCTGACCCCGGAGGGAGCGGTCGCCGTGCTGCGCGACCGCCGCGGAACGGGCGACCGCGAGATCGGACTGGGCAACGAACTCTCGATCGACCAGAGCCTCGCCCACCACTCGGTCGTCTTCCAGCCCGAGCAGCGGCTGATGTGGGTCTCGACCGACCCGTGGCAGGAGGGTGCCTACCTCTGCTACGACCTCCGCCGGGTGTTCGCCCTGCGGGAGGCCGCTCCCGGCGAGGGCTTTTCCGACCCGGAGCGCACGATCGCGGCCGACACCCTCTTTCTGCGCGACGACTATCCCCGGCTCCTCGCCTACCGCCGCCGGGCCGAACAGGTGCGCCGCGCCATCGCCGACGGCGAACGGCTCGCGCCGGGGTATGCCGACAGCCTGACCGTCGAGAACCCCGACCTCTACGCCGCCCACGAGCTGCTGGGAGACTACCGGCGGCGGCAGGGAGAGCGCGACGGGGCCCTCCGGGCATGGCGCGCGGCCCTCGACCGCGAGATCCCCCGAAAAGAACAACGCGACGAAATCGAACGAAAAATCAGCACATTATGATACGAAATCCGGAGTTGCACTACCGCTCCCGCGATGAAATCCGAGCGTTTCAGGAGGCCCGGCTGCGCGAAGAGCTCGCCTATCTGGAGCAACACTCGCCCTACTACCGTGCCCTGTTCCGCCGGGAGGGCATCGCGGTCGGCGACATCCGCCGCCTCGACCAGCTGCAACAGCTGCCCGTAACCACCAAACAGGAGCTGCAACGCCACAACACCGACTTTATCTGTACCGACCGGCGCCGGATCGTCGACTACGTGACCACCTCCGGCACGCTGGGCGACCCGGTGACCTTCGCCCTGACGACCGAAGACCTCGACCGGCTGGCCTACAACGAAGCCAGCTCGTTCGCCCTGACCGGATGCGGGGCGGACGACGTGCTGCAACTCATGACCACCCTCGACCGGCGATTCATGGCCGGTCTGGCCTACTTTCTGGGGGCACGCCAGCTGGGGTGCGGCGTGATCCGGGTCGGAAACGGAATCCCCGAACTGCAGTGGGATACGATCCGTCGCGTGGGCCCCACCGGCTGTATCGTCGTCCCCTCGTTCCTGCTCAAACTGATCGACTACGCCGACGCCAACGGATTCGACTGCAACGCCAGCTCGCTCCGGCGGGCGATCTGTATCGGCGAAGCCCTCCGCACGCCGGACGGCGACCTCACGACACTGGGCCAACGCATCGCCCAGCGATGGCCCGCGCTGGAGCTCTTCTCGACCTACGCCTCCACCGAGATGCAATCCTCGTTCACGGAGTGTGCCTGCCACGCGGGCGGACACCTCCCAGCCGACCTGATCATCACGGAGTTTCTGGACGACGACAACCGTCCCGTTCCGGCCGGCATGCCGGGCGAAGTGACGATTACGACCCTCGGTGTGCAGGGCATGCCGCTGTTGCGCTTCAAGACAGGCGACATCTGCATCCACTACGACGATCCGTGCCCCTGCGGACGGAACACCACCCGGCTGAGCTCCGTCCTGGGCCGCAAGGGCCAGATGATCAAATTCAAGGGGACGACGCTCTATCCGCCGGCCCTATTCGACATTCTGGACAACATTCCGAAGGTCGAGAACTACCTCGTCGAGGTCTTCACCAACCGCATCGGCACCGACCAGGTACAGATCAAAATCGGCAGCCGAATCCACACCGACGAATTCGTCAAACGGATCAAAGACATCTTCCGGTCGAAAGTGCGGGTGGCTCCGGACGTGGTGTTCGAAGCGCCGGAACTGATCGCCCGGCTGCAAATGCCGCCCATGAGCCGGAAAGTCGTCAAATTCTTCGACCACAGAAAGTCTAACCTTTAAAATATGTTCACGACATGAAAAAATTCCTTCTCAGTCTGACCCTCGGCACGATTTGCCTGATTTCGCACGCCCAAAACCGGTTCTCCGGCAGCGAAAAGATCTACATCTACGGCGTGGACTATGCGCCGGTGAAGGTCTGGGGCGCCTCCGAATCGCCCGAACAGTTCGTCCAGGCCTTTCGCGAGATCAACGACCTGCTGCTCCACCAGGCCGACAAGTACACCTACGACCGGATATGCGGTTCGGCCTCCACGACGATGAACCTCGATCCGATCCGCCGACGGATCGACGAGATGAACCGGGATTCGATCAAAATCAATTCGGCCCAAACGGCTCCGCTCGACGTCGAGACGCACCTCCGGAGCTACGCTCTGCCGGAGAGCGAGGGGGTCGGGATCATCCTGATTGCCAAGCTTCTGGACAAGGCGCAGGGATGCGGTACTTATTACGTGGTGGGGTTCGACGTGGCGACGCGCGAGCCGATCTTCGTGCGGGAGATCACGACCAAAGCGGGCGGTTTCGGCCTGCGTAACTTCTGGGCGAACACGGTTTACCAGGCGCTCAAAAAGACACGCATCCAATAATCCTTTGTCCGCCCGCCGCGAGTGCGAGTCTCTTTGCGGTGCGCAGTGGACCGGTGTCCTATCTGTCAAAAGAGCAGGGCGTGAGAATCGATTCTCACGCCCTGCTCTTTCATCCGAAAAATGACATCCCATTATGGAAAGCTCTCAATACAGATACATCAATAACATATCCTACTAGCGATACCCAATATAATTAAATAAAATACCTCCACTCATTTTTACGACAATATACTATATCGTTCGACTCTCAACTTTATTTACATGTTCTTTTTGAGAGTATCCAAATATGTAGTCAACTGATTCTCCCAATCATCATAGTGATAAAAGCGTCTCAAAACAATTTTATTCTTAATGACTGTCTGCTTATCTTTAATGACATTTTTTTCATAATCCTCCAACCTAAAAACATAAGTTGCATTGCCTGCATACATCGTTTCAAGGACTACAATTTTTAAATCACTGAATCCGAATACGATATAACCAAAAAAGTTACTCGGCCCCTTTCCTCTGATATCAGGAGCATATCTCTCCAGGATATGAAGTCTTTTCTGAAATGCTTTCTTCACATCTTCATTTTTAGTGTATCGTCCTGCAAATTCAAGCAACTCATTCATTGTTTTCTCTTCCGAAAGAGTACCTTGAGGCAGCAAATCTTCTGCAAATCTCTTATTAAAATGAATTGCAGGCTCTAAATCAGCAGTAAACACCTCAAAATCGTTAAATATCTCACAAAACAGATTGATGACATGGGTGTTTTTTACAACATTCTGAACATCATCATTATAAATAAGAGGCCCGGCCACGACAACCTTTTGACCATGCTTATTAGTCTTAAAATGGATACAAACTTGAAACTTATGAGCCAACTCCTTCACATAAACATTGAAATCTCTATCATACTCAATATAGGCCCCGTCTCTGCGGTTGTAGCTGATATGAACCGTTTTAATCGTTTTTTCTTCTGGATATTTACGCACATATTTACCATAAACATTAGCTCGAGTAACCGAGCCTTTTGGCGCTGGTGTAACTATTAAATTTTCCTGAAAATTAGCCGGTATATTGTATCTCCGGAGATTCGTACTTTTCACAAAGTCTTCATACAACAAGCCTACATAAAACCGTTCACCTTCCTGCAGATAAAAAGGCAAATACTTATTAGCATTTAAAATGCGTGCTTTCTTTTGTTTTTTCATGAAAAAATTATTTTTAAAAAATCAATGACTATCTGCGATAGAAGAAAAGGCTGTAAGCACCAAAATTATTTCCCTCTACAATAAATTCAATCAATCATGGCATTCATTTGAATGCTGGAAAAAATACCAGAAACACTTGAGTTTGTAATGATATACCTCAATCCAGCAATTGATAGACTGGAAGCAAACTTATTGCACCCCTTCTTTCATAACTCTTATTCTCAATATATTACACACAAAAACTATGCAAATTCTTCACAATGCTTATATTTCATAAAAATATCTGACATACTGACACTAAAAGCTGAAAATTTGTCACAGTGCGACATTTTGTCCTTCTAACATTCCGACCTATATTTACAGATATATTTTTCAAGAATAAATTAAATACACTTTTACACTCTGCTCTTTTTCATGATAGTTTGAGACAGGTTTCCCCCACAAATCGCTAACAATAACTAAAAGAAGCATCTATTATCCTCATAAAGGACGCCAGATTGGGAGATTAATGATATGGCATGGAAATCATGCAGCTGACGAAACTGATCTCTATGGGGAATCTTATGGAGAGTCTATGGAGAGCGACACGGTCGAAAAGCCGTCTGAAAGGCATCCGAAATTACATAAATGACATCACGCTCCCACGCCACCAAAACAAAAACGAGCAACAATCTATTGATTATCACTCGCTTACAGTGAGCGGAAAACGAGACTCGAACTCGCGACCCCAACCTTGGCAAGGTTGTGCTCTACCAACTGAGCTATTTCCGCAATTATATGTTTCGCCCCTATCCCTTCCGCGGCTGAAACCGCCGTCTCGGGCAAGACACCCCTCTACCGCCCCCCCTCTCTGAGCTGTTGCCGAGGATTGAACTCGGGACCTCTTCCTTACCAAGGAAGTGCTCTACCACTGAGCTACAACAGCATGCGTTCCGATCCCATCCCCCCGAAAGGCCCTCAAGGATCGTGTGCAAAGGTAGACAAAATTTCTTCTCTCGCAAGGTCGAAGGCGAGATTTTAAGCAAATTTTTCTGCCGATTCTACACAGCCGACTAATAATCAACCTTTTCCGACTTACATATTTCTTCTCGTTCGAACCCCCAGAGCCGCCCCGGGCGTCCGCGATGCGGGGAACAATGGACGATCAGGGGCTCTCTTGGACATCACGTGCCGCGGAGATAGCTGGTCTGCTTCGGTCAAAGAGACCAACGGCATGAACCTGAATTTTCGTTCGACGTACCTCGACCCCGACAACGCGGGTCTGCGTGGTCACGGTCTTCCGTTGCGTTGCCTCTCGGAATAAACGGGAAAGGAGTGGGGGCGGTGAATAAGGGGCTGGGCTACCCTACTCTCTTGGACGGGCTGAAGCCTGCGGGGCCCAAAAGCAACGTTGAGTTGCGGGCCTCCGCGGCGGGAGGCTTTGGCCCGCGCGGCTCTACGAGTCGCAAAAGCAATAATGCCCAAAGCCCGGCCAATAGTTCAGACCAATTCTGTCGGGTTCGGACTGCGCGCTCCGGGGGTGGGCCAAAGGCCTAGCGCGCAGGCCCGGCGGTTCTACGAACCGCAAAAACTCAGTCCATCTCGCAACTCAAAGCTCCCCCGCTCTTTCAGGTGCGTCGAAGACGCACCTTATTAATGCTGTTCGCCGCCAGCGGAGGCGCAACGAAACGCAACCAAGCCTGAGAAAATGCAAGTACTTTAGCGGGTCGAAGCCTGCGGGGCCTAAAACGAGCATGGCGAGTTGCGGGCCTCCGCGGTTGGAGGCTTCGGCCCGCGCGGCTCTGCGAGCCGCAAGTGTTCAGCCTAACTCACCACCCAAATCTCTTGGGTTCGGCCTGCCTCCCATCCCCCCCCCCGAAGCCGCTAC